>NZ_CP096205.1:1509375-1811250 GCF_023195775.1 Flavobacterium azooxidireducens | reverse complement strand
AAAGGCAATGGTCTTCCTTGGATAATAAATGGTTTATTATCAATTAACGAATACATTTTTGAAGAACCATCCACTTTAGTCGAGGCATCAAATAGTCTGTCTTTTTCATTTGTGGCTCCATCAACATAACCCAACAAAGTTCTTGAAGGAGAACCATTTTGAGGGATAAAATCCAACCAAATTTTAAAATCACTTTCACCATTCAACTCACTCGAACTTCTAAAAAACTGATTGTTTGCATGGGCAATGTTTCTCATTGAGTTTTTAAAGGTAACGGTTTCTGTAGCCGCAGCTCCATCATTCATCAAGACAAAAAATCCTTGACCTGAAGCGATAAAACCATTAAAAGACGGTCCGGTTGATGGTCCAACTGCGTTGTAAACAATGTAATCATTTGGATCATAATTATAAACAAAATTGTTATAAAAAGGATCATTAAAAGGAATGTCGGGCAATACACCATGTGTCCAAATTCGAACAGAACCTTCAATGTTTGTGTTTTCATTTAAAAAATCTAAGGCTCTAATAGCAGAAGGATAGGGATTACCTACTAAATTGAAATTGTCATCATTGGCTGTTACAGTTATTAAAGGATTTGTTGGACTTGGATAACCTGCTCCTGTGTAAGAACCACGTTGAATTTCAGGAGTAATAATTCCGTTATGCGACTCTCCTGTAAATATGGTGTTAAAAGGCTGAATAGTTGTAGTAAAAGAGGAAGGACCACGAACAATATAACCTTTTCCTTCTTCCATATCTTCGTTGGCGGCTGTCCAGTTTCCAAAGTTACCTCCAATCGTTGGCAACCATTTAAACACATTAGATGCCGGCGTTCCGGTAGAAATGTTCAACACCGGAAAAGAAGCTACCGGAGACGACCAATATACATAATCTAAACGGCGGATATTGGCTGTTCTGGTTAATCCGATGTTTCCACTATTCACGGCATAATCATCTAATTGGATTAAACTTCCGTTGTTTTGAATGTTTAATGTTCCGTTGTTAATAATTCTTCCGGCGGATTGAATGTGATTATTAGCATTGATAGTTACGGCATGAGTAGCATCTATCTCACACTCACATGCTACAACATTACCGTTTGTTCCTGTGTTGTAATCATCTCTAAAAATAGCTTTTCGATACTGATCTGGTGCTCCTCCAGTCCAGTTATCGCTTTCCCAAACACTTGTAAATGGTGTTCTTCCTCTAATTTCAACATTATCTAGTACCCATATTTCATCTGAACGATCAACATAAAATTCAAACTTTATTCTAAGTTGATTGGATATAGGCATCGTTGTAAGTCTATAATACTTATTTCCTAAATTAACTGAATTTGTTGTAGTGGGAACTGTCTGCAAAGGAATATTAACCCCTCTGAAATTTGTCTCATAATTAGCCGGAGTAGCTGTGTTTATATCCCAAATAGAATTATCATCACCTTTAATAATGAGTTCGTTAGACCAAGTTACACCACCATCTGAGCTTACAAAAACTCGTATTTGATCACTTCCAAAATCTAAACCTTGTGTTGTACTTGTTGAATAAGCTCCAACATTAAAACGTAATTCAACTTCGGCATAGGATGTAACATCAATTGTGTTAAATAATACTGTAGAATAACCATCATTATCACCATAAGAAGCAGCAAATGCACCGTTTACCTGCAAACTACGTGTTCCAATAAATTTGTTTGAAGGTACAGATCTACTACTACCAAAAGCTTGTCCGCCAGCAACAACTGGAGTTGTTCCTGTTGAAAAAGTTGAAGGAGTATATCCCAATGTATTAACGGTATCAAAGTTTTGGGCAAAAATTACACTTGGTGTAGTAAGTACACATTCATCAAAATTAATTCCAACTCCTGATATCGCAAAAACATAAGGGTTTTTTCCTGAAACGTTATTAGGGATTGATACTGTGGCTTGTCTTAACCCTAAAGCAGATGGGTTAAAACGAATCGTTAAAATTGAAACACTATTTGCAACAACAGGAGTAACTGGCGACGCAAAAATTGTAAAATCAGCGGCGTTTGGCCCGCTAATTGTTGCGGCTGAAAGAGTTAAATTAGCTCCCCCATAATTAGCAATATAAAAATTACGGTCTTTACTAGCTGCACCGGCTTCATTAACATTTCCAAAATTGGTGTGATTTGTCAAGGAAGTTGTTGTGCTTCCATTTATAACATCTAACCCATTCCCTATCACATTAATATCAGGAGCGATTCCTGTTCCTTGAATTGTAAATGTATATGGATTTTCATCTGAATCATTATTTATTATAGAAACAACAGCTGTTCTAACTCCTCCTGTAGTTGGAGCAAAGCGGATTACAAAATCTGAAAAACCGCCTGGCAAAACAGTCAAAGAAGGCTGAGTTGTAACTGTAAAATCAGCGGTGTGGCCAGATAACTGCACACGAGGAACCCCTGTTAAATTAAGATTTGAAATCCCTATATTTTGTATTCTAAAATCTTTGAGTTGATTGTTTCCAATATTCTGAGCAGCATATAATGTGTTATTAAATGCATTTGGAATTGTACTCCCGTTAACAATATTATTAGTAGCTCCTGTTGCTCCTCTAACATTAATTTCGGGCCCTGGATTACTTACTGTTAATGTCAGTGTTTGTTCATCTGAACCGCTTGCATTTATTGCAAATATTGAAATGTAAAAAGTTCCAGTTGCCCCTGGTGTTCCGGTAATTACACCCGTTGTTGCGTTTATTGAAAATCCCGGAGGCAAGCTAGTTGCATTAAAAGTTGTAGGACTATTTATTGCAGTTATGGTATAACTAAACGGATCTCCAACAAAACCTGAGACATTTAATTCACTTGTGATTATTGGTGCCGCTGGTGCTGTTGAATAAACATAACCATTAAATATAAAATCATTAATACTAAAAGTTCTTGTAGGAACATCAGTACCCCAAACATAAAATCGAAAAGTTACGGCAGAGGTAATTCCCTGATAAGTTGCTACAGCAAGAGAAATTGTTGTTCCTGCTGCGTTTGGTGTTCCAATATTTGATGCATAGCCATCTAGACTTGACCGAAAAGCAAAATTAGCTGGTCCTCCTGAAAGTTGTCCTGTATAAACAAAACTCACAAAGTCTATTTGATATCCTGAAGCTGGAGTGAGTGTAAATTCAAAATAAGCTGTTAAATCAATTGCGGCGGTATTCCAACTGCTGGCATTGTATCTATTATTAGCACCTGCTCCGAGTGCTCCTGCTCCTCTTCCAATTCCTGAAACAGTTAAATTAGGAGCTACAACCTGACCTGTAGTGTAGGGATTTGCCGTATTGGGATTTGTTCCGGTAATCGGATTTTCAAAAATCGATTGCCCCCACGAAAAAGCACTCAAAAAAAGTGCTACTAAAAGTATTCTTGTTTTCATTTTTGGAAATGATAAGTTTTTATAGTTTTTTTGGCTTTTATAGTTGAATTTTTGGCGGGTACAAATTTACAGCTAAATTGCAGAATTTCAATACCTTTGCGTTACTAAATTATTAACAAAAAACCACTAAATTTCCATCATTGAGTTCACAATCAACCACTTCACTTTCAGAAATCGTTCAAAAGATGGAATTCTACTGCTCTTATCAGGAGCGTTGCCATGCCGAAGTGGTTCAAAAATTATACACGTTAACGGTTCCTCAAAACCAACATGACGAAGTGATTGTGCATTTAATTCATCATAATTTTCTGAACGAAGAACGGTTTGCTAAGTTGTTTTCGATTAGTAAATTTCATCAAAAAAAGTGGGGAAAAAAACGTATTTCAAACGAATTGAAACAACGAAACATCTCTGATTATTTGATTCGAATGGGTTTAAAAGAAATTCCCGAAGAAGAATATGAGACTACTTTTACTGATTTAGCCAAAAAAACGTGGGATTCAATTTCAGAAAGAAATACAATCAAAAAAAGAAAAAAATTCTGCGACACCTTACTTCGAAAAGGCTGGGAAAGTGATTGGGTTTATGAAGCTTCCAAAAAATTGGAACGTTTATCTTAAAAATTCTAAAACTTCCATCTCCCCTCTTCCATCTTCCATCTTCCATCTCCCATCTTCCCTCTTCCATCTCCCATCTTCCATCTTCCCTCTTCCCCAACCCCAGCAAAATCAACCTTTTGTTAAAAGTTGTTAAACTCATCGACGTACAACACCAAAACTGTTAAATGATGTTACTCATCGTTTTCTCTATCAGTTTGCCTGATTTAATTTAAAACAGAAAACCACAGCAGTACTTTTGCCGTAGATATAAAAAGAGAAAAACAATTTTAATGTGTTTTTTCTTTCAAATAAAGTTAATAAATGCTATTTGACGTTAAAATTATACACTTTATCGATTTTTTATTTTGATATAAAAAAATTAAGAAATAGTTTTGACAACGAAAATTAGTACAAAAAAGAATTGCCTTTAAAAAAATTTCCAAATCTACTATGAAAAAAATTTTATTTTTTGTTTGCTTTTTACCGTTTTTTACGTTTGCTCAGGCTTTGAATGGTACGTATCAAATTGGCACCACACAAACCGCTCCTTTTAACAATTTACAAAACGCAATTAATCGTTTAAATACAAATGGTGTAAATGGTCCGGTTGTTTTTAAATTGTTGAACAATGAAAGTTACAACGCTACACTTGTGATTAATTCCTTTGCAGGTTCAAGCACTACCAACACCGTAACAATTGAACCGGAAGTCAACCGTAATGTAACGATTTCTGTGAACAACCCCAACAGCTATACAGGTGTTGCTGCAGTATTAAAAATTAATGGTGGAGATAATATCATCATCAACGGAAACAACTCTAACGATCAAAATATTCGCAATTTAATTTTGCAAAACAACAATTCAGTTAACTATGTAAGCCAAACTGTTTTTTGGATTGCCAGTAATGGAACAAACGCAGCTACAAACATAACGTTGAAAAACACGGTTTTAAGACATTCCAACCGCAACCAAGACGGCCGCTGGTTAAGTGGTGTTTTTTCCGGCGGAAACGGAAGCGACTCCGATTTATCAAACAGTGTAGCATCAGCTAATAATACCAATATGCAAATCATTAATAATGAATTTGTGAATATTCGTCAAGGAGTTCATGTGAATAGTAACAGTAATTCCAACCGAATTACACGTCTTTTGATTAGTAGAAACAGAATGATATCAACGGTAGACAATCAAAAACCGGATATGGGAATTTACATTAACAATGTTAGTGATTTTAGAATTGAAAATAATATAATCGATGGTATTCGTCACATCAATAGCGGAAGCTCGAACATGTATGGGATGAATATTCTAAACGGATTGAACTATACTATTGTAGGAAATCAAATTTTAAACTATTCTCATCCATCTAATAATATGATTGGAGCAGCGATGTACATTCAAGGAAACAGCACAAACAATGCAACGATTACAAGAAATATCATCAGAAACATCAAAAATAGTGGCGGTGGAATTGTTCGTGGAATTGACATAAATATTTCAACTTCAACCAACACCAACACAGAAATTAGCAATAATTTTATCAGCGATGTTGCTTCCAACGGAACAACAACAAACAATGCTAACGGAATTTATGTTCGATCAGGAAGAGATATAAAATTATACCACAACACGATTGTGATGAATAGCAATCAAAACAATATTAGTGCTGCATTGCGAATTGATGCCGGTTCCCAGTTTAATGTGGTGAATAACATTTTAGGAAATACCTCAACTACCGGAACACGCTATGCGTTATATTCAGGTGTTGCACGAACGGCTTACACAAACATTGATTTCAACAATTATTATTCTACTCAACACATTGGTTATTTAGGTTCTAACCGAACCACATTGGCCAATTGGAAAACTGCGACTCAAAAAGATTCTAATTCTTTGAATTTAATTCCAAACTTTGTTTCTGCAACCGATTTACATTTAACAGAAGAAAACCCTGATTTAGACAATAAAGGAACGTTTTTGAGTAATGTTGCCATTGATATTGATGAAGAAATTAGAAGTACAACAACGCCCGATATAGGTGCCGATGAATTCATGGCTCAAAAATGTGGAACAACAACGGTTTGGAATGGTTCGTCTTGGAACAACGGAACACCTAATGAAAATGTAAAAGCCATTTTGAACGGCAATTATAACACCGAAATTCATGGAAACCTAATTGCTTGTGAATTACTTATAAATGAAAATGTAGAAGCAATTATTGCAGAAAACAATTATTTTAAAATTGAAACAAATGTAACCATTCATGGAGATTTAACAATTTTAGACAGCGGAAGTTTGGTTCAAGTAGAAGACGAAAGCGAAAGTGTTGGTGAAATTTTAATGTACAGAAAAACCACACCAATGAAGGCATCAGATTACACTTATTGGTCTTCTCCTGTTCAAGGTTGGAAATTAAACCAATTGTCACCAAACACAAATGCTTCTCGTTTCTATAGTTATAATCCTTCCACAGGAAATTGGGCAGGACATTCAGGAGGAAATCATATTATGCAATCCGGAAAAGGATATATTGTTCAAGCTCCAACAGGATGGAGTTTAACTAATGCTCACAACGGTGTTTTTGAAGGTCATTTTGTTGGAACACCAAACAATAGCAACGTAAGCATTAACGTTACAAAAGGAGCAAATACTAATAATCTTATTGGAAATCCATATCCTTCGGCCATTGATATTGATAAATTTATTTTAGACCCAATAAATAAATCCATTTTTGAAGGAACAATTTATCTTTGGACGCACAACACAGCTATCAGTAATAGCATTCCCGGTAATCATGTCTACAATTATACAGCCGATGATTATGCTTCCTACAATTTAACCGGTGGTGTAAAAACTTCAAAATCTGCCATTACCGGCGTGGTTACTCCAACAGGAAAAGTAGCATCGGGCCAAGCATTTTTTATTAATGTGAAAAGCGAGTTATCAAATGGAACATATCAAGCACAATTTAACAACAGCATGAGATTGGTAGAACAAAATAATCAATTTTTTAGAAATTCATCTCCATCAACATCTTCTGAATCAACGGAAAAAAACCGTTTGTGGTTGAATATCTCAAATGAAAACGGAGCATATCATGAAACGTTATTAGGCTATTTAGACGGAGCAACCAACGAATTAGACTATGGCTTTGATGGAAAACACAAAAACGGCGGAAATTTTGTGAGCATTTATTCTCTTTTGGATGAAAACAAATTATCCATTCAAGGAAGAGCGTTGCCATTTGAAGAAACAGAAATTATTCCGATTGGATATGTCAGTACGATTTCAAGCCAAATGTCGATTGCAATTGAACAAGTTGACGGATTTTTTGGTGAACAAAATGTGTATTTATTTGATAAAACTACCGAACTGTATCATGATTTAAAAGCCGCTCCATTTAGTTTTGAAGCCACTCCGGGTACTTTTGACAATCGTTTTGAATTGCGATTTACAAACGAAACATTAAGTGTTGAAAATCCAACGTTGACTGAAAATAACTTGCAAGTAATCAAATCAAACAAAACAATTGAAGTAAAATCACCTTCTAATACTATTGAAGCGATTTCAGTTTTTGATATAACCGGAAAACAAGTTGCTTTCTACGAAGATATTAATCAAAATGCATTTAGTTCAAATCAATTAAACATTTCTAATCAAGTTTTAATTGTAAAAATAAAATTGGAGAATAATGAAATTGTGACAAGAAAATTGATTTTTTAATCATTTAGAAAACATAGTATTCAATTAGTTAGCAATAAAAAAGTCTAAAAAATTTGTTTCAATAGTAACTTTTAAGTTACCTTTGTAGAATGAAAGTTCGTGAAGTCATCGCCTACGAAAATCATTTTGAAGATTTTCTACTATCGAAGCCAAAAAAAGTTCAAGACAAAATATTCAAAATAATTGAAGCAATTGAAACGTTAGAAAGAGTTCCATCCAATTATTTAAAATCGATGGAAGGAACAAATGGTTTGTATGAAGCTCGAATTCAGTTAGGTTCAAATATTTAGCGAGTATTTTGCTTTTTTGACAATGGGAAACTAGTAATATTACTTAATGGCTTTCAAAAGAAAACGCAAAAAACACCAAAAAATGAAATTGAGAAAGCGTTAAAATTAATGACTAAGTATTACCAAGAGAAAACTAAATAATTATGGAAACTAAAAGTTGGAAAGAAATTAAAGATAATGTCTACGGTGAAAAAGGAACCGAAAGACGAGACGAACTTGAAAGAGAATTCCAAGGTTTTAAAATTGGTTTACTTTTAAAAAAAGCTCGAGAAGAAAAGCAATTAACACAAACTGAACTTGGCGATTTAATTGACAAAAAAAGAGAATATATTTCAAGAATAGAAAACAACGGAGGTAATCTAACACTCAAAACGTTATATGATATTGTAGAAAAAGGATTTGGAGGAAAAGTGAAAATTCAAATTGAATTATAAACTTTCTTTTTTGAAATCGGATTTTTTTATGCCTTACATAAAACAATACTAACCGCATTTCCTCCAAAACCAACCGCATTCACCATGATTTTTCTTAACGGACGAATTTGCTGTTGTTGTTTCAAAAAAGGAACTTGAATAAATTGATTGTGCTGTAGCATCAACAAAGCCATTTCCACACTCAACATACCGGAAGCTCCAAACGTGTGACCAATTTTCCATTTGTTGTTGGTGAGTAATGGAATGTTATTTCCAAAAACAATTTCGATTGCTTTCATTTCGCTCAAATCGCCTTGAATTGTTCCGGGAGAATGCGTCACAATCACATCAATTTCTTCCGGATTCATTCTTCCCAAAGCCATTTTCATCGATTTTTGAAAACAAGTTGCTTCCGCAGAAATGGAAATCGAATGTTTCAAATTTTCAGTAGCATAGCCAAAACCTTCAACATAAGCAATTGCTTTTTCGTTTTCACCACTTTCTAAACAAATTGTGGCTGCAGCTTCACCTAAAACCATGCTGTTTTTTGTTTTGGAAAAATCAAAGGTTTTACAAGGATAAGCATCTGAACTTTCTGAGGAAGAATAAATTTTTAACGCTTGCATTTGAGCAATCGTAAATGGTGTAAGCGGTGCTTCACTTCCACCGACCAAAAATTTATCAGCCATGCCAGATTTAAGCCAAGCAATTCCGTTAAGCAACGCATGCAAAGCAGTGGAACATGTAATAGAATGTGAAATTTCCGGTCCGTTGTTTTGCAAATCTTGAGCCACCCAACTCGAAATATTTCCTAACGTGGTGGTTGGCGAAGCTAAGGTTTGAGCTTTTCCGGTGGATAAAAATTCGGCATGATGCTTTTCAAACAATTGTGTGGCTCCACGTGAAGAACCAATGTTTATTCCGAAAATATCCTCAGAATTCCATTCTGCCAAAGAAACAGCTTGTCGAGAAGCTAAAATGGCAAACAAAACAGAATCGTCTAAAAATTTATATTTGGTTTCGGATAATCGCAATGCGGCTACTTTTTGTTTATTTTCTTTCGATAAAGAAGAAGCAAAAACAGTAGAAGTTCCAATTTGAGTGGGTTTGATAAAGGATTGTTCCAATTGATAGGCTTCCCAAACAGAAACCGCATCATTTCCTAAAGGCGAAACCGAAGCAAAAGAAGTTATGGCAATTTTTGAGTTCAAAAAAAGAAATTTGAATGAAATTTATAAAATACAAATTTACACTATCTACAACGCTTTTTCAATGGTTTTATAAATTATTTCCAATTGTTCATTGGTGGTAACATACGGCGGAAGAATGTAAATGGTGTTGCCCACCGGACGAAGAATGATGCCGTTTTCGATAAAAAAAGCATATAATTTATTTCTGAAATCACCATAATAGCTTTCGGAAATTTCTCTTTTGATTTCAAAAGCGAAAATAATTCCTAAAACTCGTATATTTTCAACATTTGGAAGAAGCTCAATTCGTTTTTTAAATTGCAAATGTTGCTCTTCAATCCGAACAATATTTTTCTGCATTTTCGTCGAAAAAAGTAACTCAATCGCTGCCAAAGCCGCGGCACATCCGGTTGGATTTCCGGTAAAAGTGTGTCCGTGAAATAATGCTTTGTTCACGTTTTCCGACAAAAATCCGTCAAAAACTTCTTGCGAAAAACTTGTCACTGCCATTGGAATAGTTCCTCCGGTTAAGGCTTTTGATAAGCACATCATATCGGGTTGCTCAGATAAATAATCGCAGGCAAAGGTTTTTCCTGTTTTACCAAATCCGGTCATCACTTCATCGGCGATTGTGAAAACATTATTTTTTTTGCAAAGCGAAATGAGTTTGTCTAATTCTTGTGGTTCATACATCACCATTCCGGCAGCACCTTGCACTAACGGCTCAAAAATAAACGCAGCAAATTCGTTGGATTGAAGTAAATTTTCCAATAAAGTTAAACTATTGTTTTCTGATGTTGGAATCGAAATCCGAACCACTTCCAACATCGATCCTTGAAAAGCTTCCGTAAAAAAACTAATGCCACTGGCCGCCATGGCTCCAAATGTATCACCGTGAAATCCGTTTTCAAAAGCAATAATTTTGGTACGTTTTTCTCCTTTATTATAAAAAAATTGCAACGCTGCTTTAATGGCAATTTCCACTGCAGTGGAACCATTATCCGAATAAAACAGTTTTTTTTGGTTGGATGGTAAAATAGAAATCAATTTTTCTGCTAATTCTACAGCGGGTTTGTTCGTAAAACCACCAAACAAAACATGCTCTAACGTAGTTAATTGTTTATAAATCGCATTGGCTATAATCGGATTGGAATGCCCAAACGGATTGACCCACCAACTTGAAATGGCATCGATGTATTCCTTGCCATTTTCATCCCAAAGATAAACACCTTCGCCTTTTACAATCGCCGGCAAAAGTCCGGTGGTTTGGTGTTGGGTGTAAGGATGCCAGTTGTAGAGTTTGTCTTTTTGCGAAAGGTTCATGAGGGGATTTTTGGATTGTTCGATTGTTGGATTGTTCGATTGTTGGATTGTTAGACGAGGCGTTGAAGATTTTCTTTGAACTTTTCGGCATAATAGGAAATTACATTTTGATCAAAATAGGGTTCGTTGTCAATTCTTCCTAAAAAAGCTACTCCGGTTTTGGATAGAATAATAGATTCTGTGGCTTCATTTTCATCTCCTGAAAAAATAATTCCACCGATGTTGAAATTTCTGTTTTTTAATGCTTCAATCGTTAACAAACTATGATTGATACTTCCCAAATAATGACGAGAAACGATTATTACTTTGTAATCAGGTTGAATTAAGTCCATCACCGTTTCTGTTTGATTTAATGGAACAAAAATGCCTCCTGCTCCTTCAATCACCAAATGATTTTTTGTTTTGGGTTCTTTGATAGAATTGATGTTGATGGAAATTCCGTCCAAAGCTGCGGCATAATGTGGACTAGCAGGCGTTTGCAGAGCATAACTATTTTCGTGAATTTTAGTTTTAGAATTACTGATGAGTGATTGCACTTTATCTTTATCTGAAAAATCTAATTCTCCGGCTTGAACGGGTTTCCAATAATCCGCTTCAAGGGCTTCTGTGATAATGGCGGAAGCAATTGTTTTTCCTACGTCGGTTCCAATTCCGGTGATGAATATTTTCATGGTAGTTGTTTAACCGCAAAGTTCGCAAAGAATACGCAAAGTTTGCAAGGATTTTTGAAAATATTATAAGTATGATACTGCTTTTAGCTCGCCTTTTTTCAACGACTACTAAAATAATATCATTCTATTTTTAACCACGGATAATACGGATTGAACGGATTATTGCTGATTTTTAATGCTCGTTTTTCTATTATTTGTGTAAATCACTCTTTTAAATTCCGGTTCTTCTCCAAAATTTAATAACATACCTACTTCAATGGGTGTTGCTTTTAAGTAATTTATTATTTGTGCTGTGTGAATATCCATGAGAAACTCAGTGGCTTTTAACTCAACAATTACTTTGTCTTCTATTAATAAATCTGAATAAAAATCTCCAACAAGTTGGTTTTTAAAATAGACTTTAATTTGCTTTTGAGCTTCAACTTTAAGTCCAAACGATTTTAATTCAAAAAACATGGAATTTTGATATACTTTCTCAAGAAAACCGGAGCCTAATTCATTATATACGTTGTAATAGGCTTTTAAAATTGCATCTGTAATTGATTTGTGTAATAAATTTGTCATATCATCTGTTTATATCTGTTAAAATCAGTTTTATCCGTGGCTTAAAACACAAATGTACTTAACAAATCTAAAACAGTAAAAATTTCTTTTTGAGAATTATAAGAGTGCAAACAAAACCGCAATCTTTCCTGGCCTTCAGGAACGGTTGGTGACAAAATAGGTTTTACATCAAAGCCATTTTGTTGGAGTTGTTGTGCAATGATTTTTACTCGCTCGTTTCCAGGAATTACAACGGAGTGGATGGTTGAGGAAGATGGAAGATGGAAGATGGAAGATGGAAGACATGACTTAAAATA
Source organism: Flavobacterium azooxidireducens (assembly GCF_023195775.1). Lineage (NCBI taxonomy): Bacteria > Pseudomonadati > Bacteroidota > Flavobacteriia > Flavobacteriales > Flavobacteriaceae > Flavobacterium > Flavobacterium azooxidireducens. The sequence goes on along the minus strand of NZ_CP096205.1, from coordinate 1,798,783 downwards.
GTCGATGTTTTGAAAAAGGTTCTCTCTTTCTTGCTGACTTTTAGCCAATTGCTGATAGGCCACAAAAATAGTCGCAACCGAATGGGGCGATAATCCGGTGGTGTAAATAAAACTTCGGGCAAAATTGGTTAAATAGGTTTTAAGTTGTTCACTCCCCAAAACTGCCGCTCCGTGGCAACCTAAGGCTTTTCCGAAGGTGATGATTCGGGCAAAAACGTTATTTTGCAAATTCAACTGTTGCACTAAACCTTCTCCTTTTTCCCCAAAAACTCCTATGGCATGGGCTTCGTCGATGACTAAATAGGCGTTGTGTTTTTCGGATAAAGCGACCAATTTTTCTAAATCGGGTGAATCGCCATCCATGGAAAAAACGCTTTCGGTGATGATGAAAATGGTTGCAGGTTGCGGGTTGCGGGTTGCGGTTTGGAACTTAGTGAGTAAATTTTCTAAATCAACTACATCGTTGTGTTTGAATTTGAACGATTTGGCTAAACTCATTTGGATGCCATCGCGGATGGAGGCATGACTGAGTTCATCATATAAAATAATATCATTCCGTTGCGGAACGGAGCTAAAAAAACCCACATTGGCATCGTAGCCGGAATTAAAAATTAAAGCTGCTTCTGCCTGATGGAATTGGGCAATGAATTCTTCTGTTTCTGTATAAATGGAATGATTTCCCGTGAGTAATCGTGAACCGGTGGCTCCGTTTACTTTGTAATTTCTGGAAACTAACAAGTCATGTGTTTGTTGAAAAATCGCTTCACTTTTTGCAAATCCTAAATAATCGTTAGACGAAAAATCGACTAAATTATTGGGTAAAGCCAACTGCCGGAGAGCATTGTTTTGTTCTCTTTGGAGGAGTTTTTGATGAAGGGATTTTGGGAGGGATTTCATTGAGTAACAGAAATGAGTTTTGTTTTTCTTTTGATGCGAATTTTAATTTGACTTTCAAAGGTAGTAATTGGAAATTGAATTTGTTGTGAAGAAATTTTGAAAGTTGTTTTGAACACAGATTACAAAAATGGGAGAAATTTAAAAAAATTTGGTTCGTTATTGATAATTTAGATTCCTACGGAATGACAAGATTGCGTGAAAACTGCTAACTGAGCACTGACTCCTAGCCCCGATTGTAATGGAAAGCCTTGTGCAGGATTGTTGTATTTTTTCTTGGCGAAAAAGAGCGACCTTGGGAGCTACTTTTTTGCCTTAGAAAAAAACAACAAGACAAACAAGCTTGGAATGGAAAGCGGGAAATAGCTTCAAAAAAAAACAGCCATTTACCGAAGTAAACAGCTGATTTTCTATTCTCTTTATTCATTTTTAAATTACGATCCACACATTTCACAATCTTCCGGACCGGCATTTTTTGCCATTTCGATCATGGCTCGGTATTCTTCTTGAGTCATTTCGACCGGTTCGTTTAGTACCGCAATTGATTCGAGTTTTTTAGCCACAATTGGTTGCTCGATTACTTCTACCGGTTCTGCTTTTTTGTCGTTGTTTAAGGTAAACTTGATGGCATCTACAGCTGATTTTGTACGCAAATAGTACATTCCGGTTTTTAAACCTGATTGCCAAGCGTAAAAATGCATTGAGGTTAATTTGGCGTAGGTTGCTCCTTCCATAAACAAGTTCAACGATTGCGATTGGTCAATGAAGTAACCGCGTTGACGTGACATATCGATGATGTCTTTCATACTCATTTCCCAAACTGTTTTGTATAAATCTTTGATATCTTGCGGAATTACTTCGATGTTTTGCACCGAACCGTTGTGACGCATGATTTCTTGTTTCAACGTATCGTTCCACAAACCTAGATTTACTAAATCTTCTAATAAATGTTTGTTTACGACGATAAATTCGCCTGAAAGCACTCTTCTTGTGTAAATATTTGATGTGTACGGTTCGAATGCTTCGTTGTTTCCTAAGATTTGCGACGTAGAAGCGGTTGGCATTGGAGCAACTAACAATGAGTTTCTCACACCGTGTTCTACTACTTCTTTTCGTAAACTTTCCCAATCCCAGCGACCGGATAGATCGCTGTCTTTTAATCCCCAAAGGTTGTATTGAAACTCTCCTTGCGAAATTGGCGATCCTTTGAAAGTTGAATATGGTCCTTCTTCTTTTGCCATTTCCATGGATGCGGTTACGGCTGCAAAATAAAGCGTTTCAAAAATATCTTGATTCATTTGTTTTGCTTCGTCGCTGGTGAAAGGCAAACGAAGTAAGATGAACGCATCGGCCAAACCTTGCACTCCCAGTCCAATTGGACGGTGACGCATATTTGAATTTTCTGCTTCTGGAACCGGATAATAATTTCTGTCGATTACGCGGTTTAGGTTACGAGTCACGCGTTTGGTTACATCGTATAATTTTTGATGATCAAATTTGCCGTTTTCGATGAACATGGGTAGCGAAATAGAGGCTAAATTACACACCGCTACTTCATCAGGAGCTGTGTATTCCAAAATCTCCGTACATAAATTTGACGAACGAATGGTTCCTAAATTTTTCTGGTTTGATTTTCGGTTTGCTGCATCTTTGTACAACATATACGGTGTTCCAGTTTCGATTTGCGATTCTAGGATTTTTTCCCAAAGTTCACGAGCACGAACGGTTTTTCTGCCTTTTCCGGCTGCTTCATACGAAGTATATAATGTTTCAAATTCGTCTCCGTAAACGTCGCATAAACCAGGACATTCGTTTGGACACATTAAGGTCCACGATGCATCGTCTTGCACACGTTTCATAAACAAATCAGATGTCCACATCGCAAAGAACAAATCTCTGGCACGCATTTCTTCTTTTCCGGTATTCTTTTTCAAATCTAAAAATTCGAAAATATCGGCATGCCACGTTTCTAAATAAATAGCAAAACTTCCTTTTCTTTTTCCGCCACCTTGGTCAACATAACGAGCTGTGTCGTTGAAAACACGAAGCATTGGAACGATTCCGTTAGAAGTTCCGTTTGTTCCACGAATGTAAGATCCTGTTGCACGAACATTGTGAATAGAAAGTCCGATTCCGCCTGCTGATTGCGAGATTTTAGCGGTTTGTTTTAATGTATCATAAATTCCGTCGATGCTATCGTCTTTCATTGTTAATAAGAAACACGACGACATTTGAGGTTTTGGTGTTCCGGCATTAAATAAAGTTGGTGTTGCGTGCGTGAAGAATTTTTTCGACATTAATTCGTAGGTTTCTTTCACTGCTTCGATGTCATTCAAATGAATTCCAACCGAAACACGCATCAACATATGTTGTGGTCTTTCAACAATTTTTCCGTTTATTTTTAGCAAATAAGAACGTTCTAATGTTTTGAAACCGAAATAATCATAATTAAAATCTCTGTTGTAAATAATCATAGAATCCAATGTTTCTGCATTGGCCATGATTGCTTCATACACCTCATCAGAAAGTAACGGCGATTTTTGCCCTGTACGTGGGTTCACGTAGTGGTACATATCAGACATTGTTTCTGAAAACGATTTTTTGGTGTTTTTGTGTAAGTTAGAAACAGCAATACGTGCTGCTAATTGTGCATAATCGGGATGAGCAATCGTCATCGAGGCTGCGGTTTCTGCCGCTAAATTATCTAATTCTGATGTAGTTACACCGTCATACAATCCTTCAATCACTCGCATGGCGACCTTTACCGAATCGACCAAATCATTTAAACCATAGCATAGTTTTTTAATTCTATCTGTGATTTTGTCAAACATTACCGGTTCTTTGTGACCGTCTCTTTTTACTACATACATACTGTTACATGTTTTTTAAAACAGAAAATCCCTTTTCTATTTTAGGTTATTTGTTAGTTGAATTTGGGAAGCTAATCCCGGTATTTTTATATTGAATCTTTGTCAAAGTTTGAAACTTTGACAAAGAAACTATAATATTTACTATTTTGGCTAAGAGAAACTTTGTGTCTTACTTTCTTAGCGGCAATCCCTAAAAATCGGCGTCGAAACTAATTTTCTGTGAATCTGAATCCGTATTCATCACACCTGCTTTTTGGTATTCGGCTACACGTTTTTCAAAGAAATTGGTTTTTCCTTGTAGCGAAATCATATCCATAAAGTCAAACGGGTTAGAAGAATTATAAACTCTTTCGCAGCCTAACTCTACTAATAATCGGTCGGCTACAAATTCTAAGTATTGTGTCATTAACGTAGCATTCATCCCAATTAAACTCACAGGAAGAGATTCGGTAATGAATTCTCTTTCGATGGTTAACGCATCTGTAATGATTTCTTTGATTCTATCTTTTGGAACTTTGTTTACCAAATGGTGGTTGTGCAAATGAACGGCGAAATCACAGTGAACACCCTCGTCACGCGAAATTAATTCGTTTGAGAAAGTCAATCCCGGCATTAAACCGCGTTTTTTCAACCAGAAAATAGAACAGAAAGCACCTGAAAAGAAGATTCCTTCCACAGCTGCGAACGCGATTAAACGTTCGGCAAATGAATCAGAACTAATCCATTTTAACGCCCAATTTGCTTTCTTTTGAATGGCAGGAAATACATCTAATGCGTGAAATAATTGGTCTTTTTCTTTTTCATCTTTCACGTAGGTATCAATCAACAATGAATAGGTTTCGCTGTGGATGTTTTCCATCATAATTTGAAAACCGTAGAAAAATTTTGCTTCCGGATATTGTACTTCGTTTACGAAATTTTCGGCTAAATTTTCATTTACAATTCCGTCAGAAGCGGCGAAAAATGCTAAAATGTGTTTGACGAAAAACTTTTCATCTTCATTCAATTTTGTATTCCAATCGGATAAATCTTGATGTAAATCGATTTCTTCTGCGGTCCAGAAACTCGCTTCCATTTTTTTGTACCATTCCCAAATGTCGTGATGCTTAATGGGGAAAATCACGAATCTGTCTTTATTTTCTTGCAAAATTGGTTCTACTGCTGCCATCTTTTTCTATGTTAAGTATTTTTGAGGATTATTATTCGGTAATTGAGAGTTACAAAGATTGCAATTCAAATTGGTAAATGAAAGTCAAACTTATTCACAATCGGGTATAGTTTTTAACAACGGTTAGTTTTTTTCCTACTTTATAATTATATGACTAAAAACCTGTTAATCAATAATTTAAAAACCAACTCATTAGCGGTCGCGAGGGAAATTTTACTATTTTAAGAAATTATTGGGAAGGAAAATTAGCGGAAAATTTACTTCCCTTTTAGATATTCTTCGCCCACTTTTTCGAGTTCGTGATACCATTCTTCGCCAAATTTTCGAACCAATGCTTCTTTGACGAATTTGTACACCGGAACTTCTAATTCTTTTCCAAGAGAACAAGCCGGACTGCAAATATCCCAACGGTGATAATTCACAGCCGCAAAATCGGAAAAGTCTTTCACTCTTATTGGATACAAATGACACGAAACCGGTTTTTTCCAAGAAACGATTCCTTGGTTGTAGGCTTGTTCGATTCCGCATAAGGCGGTTTTTCCGTCAAAAATAACGTAGGCACAATCTTTCCCTTCAATTAACGGTGTTTCAAATTCTCCATCTTCGCCTTTAATCCAGGTTCCTTGGTTTTCGATGGCTTCAATTCCTTCTTTTCGAAGAAAAGGTTTTACTTTCGGATAAATTTCTTCTAAAATTTTAGTTTCTTCTTCACTTAAGGGTGCACCGGCATCGCCGTCAACGCAACAGGCTCCATGACAAGCGGTTAGATTGCAAACGAATTCTTTTTCCAGAATTTCTTCTGAAACGATGGTTTTACCTAATTGAAACATAAATTATTGTCAGAATGATGATGCAAAGGTACAAAGGAATGTTTGATTCTTCGGTTGAAATGCGTTAAATAATTAACTCAATTTTCACGAAGATAGTGATTAAAAAGGCTACTTTTGCCGCAGAAAACTGAAGTTCATGGAATTAGATTTAAGAGAAATTTTTACAGCAACAATGGTACTCTTTGCCGTAATTGATATTGTGGGAAGCATTCCAATTATTATTGATTTACGTCAAAAAGCGGGTCATATTCAATCTGAAAAAGCATCGATTGTAGCCGCCATCATTATGATTGCCTTTTTATTTGTGGGAGAAACAATCCTGAAATTAATTGGTATTGACATTAACTCTTTTGCCGTTGCCGGAGCATTTGTGCTTTTCTTTTTGGCTTTGGAAATGATTTTAGGAATCAAATTATACCGTGATGAAGATCATGGTTCCACTTCGATTGTTCCTATTGCTTTTCCGTTGATTGCCGGAGCAGGAACGATGACAACGATACTTTCGATAAGAGCAGAATTTCAAACAATTAATATCATCATCGCCATAATTTTGAATATTATTTTGGTGTATGGTGTTTTAAAATCTTCTGCCAGAATTGAACGCTTTTTAACCAAAAACGGACTAAGTGTGATTCGAAAAGTGTTTGGCGTTGTGCTACTTGCCATTGCTGTTAAATTATTTGCGGCTAATGTTAAAGGTCTTTTTGAATAGTTTGATTAAACCTACCTTTGTATCATTATTATATTATAAATGAAGATTTTCACATACATTATTATTGCCTTGGCTTTCGGATTAATCATCTTTAATGTGACTCAATTGGATTTTAATAATCTTTTTGAACAGGAAAGCATGATTGCCTTAATCGGAATTGTCGCTGCATTTTGTGCGATTATTATCCTTCTTATTTTTAGAATGTCAAAATCCATTGAAGACAAACTAAAAGATCAATAAATATGTTGGATGCATTGATTATTGGCGGCGGCGTTTCGGGAGTTTCTTGTGCTCTTATTCTTGGCTCTGCTCATTCTAAACCATTTGCATCTGATAAAAAAATCGCTCTACTTTCTCACCAAAAAGCTTCTTCGCTTCAAGATGCGTTGTTTAATAATGCGTATGGTATTGAAGCCGGAAAATTAGGCGGTGAATTATTAACGGAAAGTTTAGCTCATTTATCATCGGTTTATCCGCATATTGAACAAATTCCAAACGAAAAAGTATTGAAAATTGAAGGTGAAATCGGGAATTTTTCGGTTATCACTAATAAAAATACCTATCTAACGAAATTAATTGTGATTGGCATTGGAGCCGGAAATCCTTTCACGATTGAAGGTTTGGAAGAATTTGTGATACCACATCAAAAAGCAAATCCTGAGAAAAACCGCATTCAATTGAAAAACCATGATCATTTGGTGAAAGACGGAATTTATGTTTGTGGCGTTTTAGCCGGATGGCGAAGTCAGTTGTCTATTGCTGCCGGAAGCGGAGCTGCTGTTGCGACTGATATTTTAACGCTGTGGAATGGTGGCGTGCATGTTCAGGTGCATGATAGCACGAGGGTGAAGTAGATAGTAGCTAACTATAATTGAAATTAATTTTTTGTCATTTCAATTGCTTTATTCAAAAGTAAATCTTCATTTTCAGATATACTCTTCAACGTACTTGACACTTTTATATCTGGTTTGATTCCAATTTTTTGACTTTGTGACCAATCGGGATTGTAGATTCCTTCAGTTGTCATAAAAGCAGAATAATTCCCGGGCAAATAGAACATTGATGCTGCCCCATCTGTTCCTGCTGTTTGACTACCAATAATTATTGTATTAGGATATACTTTTAAAGCCATTGCATTAAATTCTGCTTTGCTCTGAGTGTTTTCGTCAACAAGCACAAAAAGTTTTCCGTTGAATTTTGGGGATTTAAATTCCTTTAAAAAGTATGCTTCCTTCTTTGTAAAATAACCCGGATAATCGAACTTTGCTTCTGTCATTTGAAAACCAACAAACTCTTTATTATGCAAATAAGGAGACAATAAAAAGGTTAAATTTTCTTTGGGATAATTTCTTAAATCGACAATAATTGCCTTCTTATTATTCCATTTATTCATCAAGCTGTCAATATCTTTTTTAACGGCTGTTTCTGCGTTTAAATATCCTATTTCTTCATTTACTTCATAAGAATATTTCAACGGCTGATTATAAGAAAAAGCATTAATATTGGTTGAGTTTAAATTTATCTTTTTTCCGTTTCTTAAGATTTGGACATTTGACTCAAAATTTGATGTTCTAATTATTTTTTTTGATAAATTTCGTTTGGTCGTAATTTCATTCGATGCGATACTATATTTAAATAATTTCTTTTCTAGAGACATAATTGATTCTTTATCAATTGAAAGAATAATGTCTCCTTTTCGGAAAGTAGAATTATGATTTATTTCAGTTACAACTAATTTTTTATCAATAAATTTTACTTTAACAGGAATAGTATATTCACCAAAAAAACCGGTAAGTACAGGGTCTTCCTTAATAATTGAATGAGAATCTTCTGTTTCAACAATTAATTCATTTAAACATAATGCATAATCGAGTTGAGACTTTGTTTCTAAAATTTTCGGAATGTATTTTAGCAAAACATCATCCCAATTTTTAGATATTAATTTTTTGTAAGGATACCAATATTCAACCAAATTCCAATACCTGAATATGCTTAAAAGTTTTATACCATCATCATTGTACATCATATCAGAATAATGATGTTCATTTTTAAAATTTAATCCACTGTATTGAGTTTTTTCAATCGTGTATTGAAAATTTGTTCTTTTTGCATTACTAAATTTTAAAAGCAAATCTTTTAAATCCTTATTTTTTACTTTTTTATTTATCCAATCTAAATTCCCTTCTTGCTCAAATTTTAAATTATTTAATTGATAATCTGTAGTTTCCATAATTTCAAATTTACTCAGCCAACTCAAAAGAGACGACTCAAAGTTTTCTGAATAAATTATAGAAAGGTTGTCAAAAAGTTCATTATCCCAATTTTCACTGTTCTTCGTTATTTCTGGGCAATAGTATTTTAAATAGCCCCAAATTTTACCTAAAACATAAAGATTTTCAATTTGCTTTTGGGTCAAACTACTTTTTAATTTAAATTCTGAAGTTTGTCTTTCTTGAGTAATCAAGCTAACTGGATTTAGTTTTTCGATATCTTGACCATTAATTTTAACCTCAACATTATCTATCCAAATTTTTCCGCCGTCAAAGTTAACCGCCAAATTTATATTATCACAATCAGAAGTGTATGGTAATTTAATTTCAACTTTAGTCCAATCATTTGTTCCCTGTAGTGGAGTAGCCATTTGAAAAAATTTCTGAACTTCTTTTGTTCCCACAACCATAAATGGATAGGCTTCATTAACGTTTTCTGTCTTAATTTGAATAGTAAAAGATATCGAATCGCCGATAAATGATCCTTTGATTCTGTTAGAAATTCCTTGCATTCCAACAAAAGCAGTGTTTTCAAGCAATAATGATTGATTTCCATTTTTCTTAATTGAAGAATCAAAATGATATTTTTGATTTTCATTATTGCATTTCCAAGGATCAATTGTATTCTGTTCAAAATCAAAGTTGAATGCTGAATTTTGAGAAAATAAAGAATAACTTAGGATAAAAAAAAATACTACTAAATCTATTCGTTTCATTTTTTACACTTAAGATGGTTTAAGAATATCAGAAACTCGAAAATACAAAATAAAAATGAGACAAAAGCTACTTCTTCAACACCTCTTGAATCATCAAATCGTTTTTCAACCGAATTTCAAAATATTTTTCTTCATCAAACAATTGACGGGCAAATTCTGCCATCAAATAGTTTTTCACCATTGGTTTGTGAGTATCTAAATTGAGTAAAACTCCGTTTGATTTGAGGTAATTTTCAAACTTATCAACATAAACATTATTTGCTTCGAACTTCTTTTTAAAGAAATCAAAAGACAATCCTTCAAATTCTTTTCGGTTTTGGTCTAATTGTTCAAACACAAAATAGCTTACGATGCCGGATTGCATTAGCATTTCGGTAGCTTCATCGCCGTGTTTTCCGTTTAAAGGCACAAAAACATCAGGAATAATTCCACCTCCGCCATACACCGTTCGTCCTTTTAAAGTTTTGAATTTTAAACTGTCGGCTACTTTAATGCTGTCTTTTTCATATAATTCGCCGCTGTAAAAACGTTTTTCAAATTCATTAAAATAATTTTCATTTCCTTCTACATACGGTTTTTGAATAGATCTTCCTGAAGGTGTGTAATAACGTGCTACCGTTAAACGAACAGCTGACCCATCACCCAACGGCATTTCACGTTGTACCAAGCCTTTTCCGAAGGAACGTCGCCCGATAATCTGACCGCGATCGTTATCCTGAATGGCTCCGGCTAAAATCTCGGAAGCAGAAGCTGAATTTTCGTTGATTAAAACAATTATTTTACCGCTTTCAAAAAGTCCGCCACTCGTTGCTTTTGTTTTGTCAATTCGGCCTTTTTTATTTTTGGTGGAGACAATGGGAGCGTCTTTCACTAAAAAATCATCGGCAATTTTTACGGCTTGGTCTAAATAACCACCGCCATTGTCACGCACATCAATTACGATGGTTTTTGCTCCTTTTGTTTTAAGTTTTTCCAATTCGATTTTGAATTCTTTATAAGTGGATTCTGCAAAACGGTTGATTTTGATGAAACCGATTGTTGGATTTATCATCAAACCGACATCGACACTTTTAATGGGAATAATATCTCTTTTTAATTTGACTTTAAGTTGTTTATTTTCGCTTTTTCTGAATAATGTCAGCGTAACTTCTGAACCTACTTCGCCTTTTAATTTTGGAAAAAGAGAATCATTTGGTAATTTTCTCCCAAACAACTTATACTTGTCGGCATACAAAATTCTATCGCCCGACTTGACTCCTGCTTTTTCAGAAGGTCCGCCATGCAAAGGTTTGATAACGGCAACAGAATCTTTGTACATGTAAAAATTTACACCAATTCCCACAAAATCGCCCCGCATTGATTCGGAAACTTCGTCAAATTCACTTTTTGAAATGTAAACGGAGTGAGGGTCTAATTTTTCCAAAATTCCGTTTACGGTTAAATCAACAATGCTATCAGTATCAACCTGATCTACATAGTCTCTTTCGATAAAATCGATTAAACGGTTGAGTTTACTTTTGTGACTATTTGGCGAATAAGAAGCCTGAGGAGAAAATGTGTTTAATTTTCCTCCCACAATCACTCCTAATGCAATAGCAGAAAAGAGTACAATTGGCCAATATATTTTTTTGATTTTCACTGTCTGTTTTTCCTACTCAAGAAAAGATTATTCTAATTCTTCAATTAATTCTACTTCTACACCTGCTTTTAATAAGAATTGAATTCCGCTGTCGTCTTTGTAACTTGCATGATACACCACTCTTTTTATTCCGGATTGATGAATGAGTTTACTACATTCTTTGCACGGAGAAAGCGTAATATACAAGGTTGCACCTTCACACGATTGTGTTGAACCGGCAACTTTTAAAATGGCATTAGCTTCGGCATGCAACACATACCATTTTGTAACGTTATCTTCGTCTTCGCAACAGTTTTCAAAACCAGAGGGTGTTCCGTTATAACCATCAGAGATAATCATACGGTCTTTTACGATAATAGCACCTACTTGTTTTCGTTTGCAATACGACAAACGGCTCCATTCTTTAGCAATACGAAGGTAGGCTTTGTCGTATTTATTTAATTTCTTTTTATTCATTTTTTAACATCCATTGTAAACGTTATCCTTTCCAAATGTCGCTGCCAATAATCATCGGAAGAACTACTCCGATTACGAAAGACGACATTACCAATGTCCAATCCCGCTTAGAAAAACGGAAAAATGTTTGAACAATATACGACAAAAGTAAAACAATTAATACAACTATAATTTGAGCCACTTCGATTCCGAGGGCAAATTCTAAAAGCGGCACTAATTTATCAACTTTTTCGCCGGGTAAAATGGATTTAAAATAGTTGGAAAAACCTAATCCGTGAATGATTCCGAAAAACAAAGTTACAAAAGCGACAAACGTAATACTTTCTTTTTTACCAGATTTTCCGGCGGTAAAAAGATGGAAAAGTGCGGTGATTAAAATGGTAATTGGAATAAGAAATTCGACCAAACTTGCTTTAATGATGACGACTTCAAAAACAGAAAGCATCAAAGCCAACGTATGACCTAATGTAAAAAGTGAGACCAAAATTAGCACTCGTTTCCAATCTTTAAAAGCATAAGGAACCGTTAGAGCAATGAGAAAAAGCACATGATCGTAGCCGTCAATGTCGAGGACATGTTGAAGGCCAATGTTAAAGTATAACCAGAATTCTGACATAGATTAATAGATTTTAAAACTTAGGGTGTTCAAACTTACGATTTATTTTGAAACTGTTGGAATTGAAACCTTTAAAATGATGTTAAAGAAAAGTAATTTTTAAAAAGAATTTTTGCGGATTTCTTAAAAAAAATTGGAAATAGAATTATATTTGCACAATAATTTAAAGCAAACTTATGTCAATTTCAGATTTATTTGATAGCGGATTTAAAAATAGAAATAAAGGTCACTTTTCGGCCATTGTACGTGTGGCGTTAAGCGATGGTGACATTACCGTAGAAGAAAGAGAATTCATTGATAAATTGGCCAAAAACCTTGAAATTTCTAAGGATGAATATGATGAAATCATGGACAATCCAATGAAATACCCAATTAATCCTCCGTATTTGTACATTCACCGTTTGGAGCGTCTGTATGATTTGGCGAGAATGGTTTATGCCGATCATATTTTAGGTCCGAAACAAAAAGAAATTTTAATCAAATTTGCTTTGGCTTTGGGATTTACGCCAGGAAACGTAAATTATATTGTTGATAAGGCGTTGTCGCTTTTGGTACTCAATGTCGATTTGGATACGTTTTTGTTTGAAATGCAAAATATGAATAAATAATAAAACCAAAAAACAGTAAAAAGCCCCATTAAGTAATAAATTTTGGGGCTTTTTTAGGCATATAAGCTTCTTAATTATCAAATACTATGGTTTTGTTTTGATAGACAAACACTTTATCTTGAAAAATCAAGTTGAGTGCTTTTGCCAAAACAGCTGATTCAATTTCTCTTCCGGTGTTTACAGTATCTTGAATGGTAAACGCATGATTTACAGGTAGCGTTTGTTGTGCAATAATTGGTCCTTCGTCTAAATCATTGGTTACAAAATGAGCCGTTGCCCCAATTAGTTTTACTCCTCTTTCAAAAGCACGTTTATATGGATTTGCTCCAATAAATGCGGGCAAGAAAGAATGGTGAATATTGATGATTTTCTGCGGATACTTTTCTACAAAAACCGGAGATAGAATTCGCATAAATTTTGCAAGCACTATATAATCAACCGAATACGAATCTATTTTTGCAATTAATTCTTGTTCAAATTCTTCTTTGGTTTTTTTATCTGTAGAAATAAAGAAAAATGGAACGGAGAATTTATCGCACAAATCTTTTAAATCCGGATGATTTCCTATAACGCAAACCACTTGAGCCTGAAACGTTTTAAAATGATGCCGAATTAAAATATCACTCAAACAATGGTGCTCTTTGGTTACTAAAACCGCAATATTTTTTTCTGGATTTGGATTAATCGTTAGTAGAGCTCCTTCTGGCAATACAGTTTTCAAATTGTATGCAATTGCATTAAAATCTGTGCCATTATCTTGGCAAGCAAAACGAGCATAAAACCTGTTTTTTTCTTGATCTACATACTCTCTAAGCGAAACTATATTATAATCGTGATGAAGGAGAATAGCAGTTATTTTGGCCACTAAACCTTTTTGGTCTTCACATTGTATTAATAAAACCATCCTAATTATTTTAAGATGGAAATTTACAACAAAAAGATTTAATTTAACAAATTAAAAGCTACGTATTATTTGTATTTTGCCATAAACTCTTCTGCTTTTTCTACCATTTTCCGGCTTCCGCAAAAGAAGGGAACACGTTGGTGTAATTCGGTGGGTTGAATTTCCATGATGCGATTGTAGCCGTCTGATGCTTTTCCGCCGGATTGTTCGGCGAGGAAGGCCATTGGGTTGCATTCATATAATAAACGTAGTTTACCATTTGGAGCTTTTGAACTCGTTGGGTAAATATAAATTCCGCCCTTAATCATATTTCTGTGAAAATCGGAAACCAAACTTCCAATGTAACGGGAGGTATAAGGACGGTCTTCTTCTTCCAACTGACAATATTTTAAATAATCTTTTACACCTTGCGGAAAATGAACATAGTTTCCTTCGTTTATCGAATAGATTTTTCCGGTTTCGGAATACTTCATATTGGGATGAGAAAGATAAAATGTTCCGATGGCAGGATTTAATGTAAATCCATTTACGCCGTGACCTGTAGTATAAACCAACATAGTTGACGTTCCGTAAATTACATAACCTGCTGCCACTTGATTTACGCCGGGTTGCAGAAAATCTTCGGAAGTTACCGGAGTTCCCATTGGTGTTTTACGTCTAAAAACAGAAAAAATAGTTCCCACAGACACGTTTACATCGATGTTGGATGAACCGTCCATTGGATCCATTAACACAACATATTTATTGTTATGCAAATTGTCGCTACCGGCTACGGTGATAAAATCGTCGTTTTCTTCTGAGGCGATTCCGCACACAATTTCACGGTTGATAAGGGTTTGAATAAAGACTTCGTTGGCATAAACATCTAACTTTTGTTGGTCTTCGCCTTGAATGTTTTGTTCGCCTGCTGCTCCTACGATATCGACTAATCCGGCTTTGTTTACTTTGTAGTTAACTACTTTGGCTGCTAGTCGGATGGAGTTGATGATGCGTGATAATTCTCCTGTTGAGTATTGAAATTCTTCTTGCTTTTCGATGATGAACTCACCCAGTGTTTTGTTTCTTTCTTCCATTTCGCAAACGTTGTAGTTGTATTAGTGGCACAAATATCGAAATTTTTGTGATACAAACCAGATTATTATTGTGTTATGTTAAAGAATTGTACTTTTGTGCACGATTAATAGCCCTGACAGTAGCGGACCTGCCTGCCGGCAGGCAGGAAGCCCGCAGCAACAGAGCTTTAAAATGCTTAAAGCGGTTTATAGCATTTTTAGCTTTGTGGCGATCCCGATAGCTATCGGGATGTAGCGGATGGCAGGAATAGCTTCTGAAAAAAAATGAACATTAGAAAAGGAGAAATTGACGATATGACGGCGGTGTTAGGATTGATTCAAGAACTCGCTGTTTTTGAAAAAGAACCTGATGCGGTGGTGGTTTCTGTGGATGATTTGGTGCGTGATGGTTTTGGTGAAAATCCACTTTTTCACACGTTTGTGGCGGAATTGAATGGTGAAATCATTGGAATGGCGTTGTATTATTATCGGTATTCAACTTGGAAAGGGAAGACGATTCATTTGGAAGATTTGATTGTGAAGGAAGCTCATCGTGGCACCGGAGCAGGTTTGGCATTATACACCGAAATTATGAAGCAAGGCAAGAAAGACGGAGTGCGACGCATTGAATGGAATGTTTTGGATTGGAATGAACCGGCGATTCGGTTTTATGAAAAATCGGGTGCGAAAGTGTTGGATGATTGGCGAGTGGTGCAGATGGATGAGGAAGGAATTGAACGATTTTTGAATAATGGAGATTATAACCTTTAAGACCGTTATGAAAAAAAGATTGAGTTTGTATATACTATTTTTTACAATTTTGATTAGTTGTACAAAAAAAAATAAGATACCTAACAATTCGGAGGTTGTTGCAAAATATATAGTTTTTGAAGATAGTATAAGTAGAAAAATTATAAAAGATTTAGAGATTGTTAAATCTTTTGATAAAAAAAATGACGACTTTAAACAACCGTTTAAAATAAACGGGAAAATTTATCAATTTGAAACCGAATTCAAATTAAATAAAGGACGCTTGATAAGATTAGAAGTTCATGAATATAACTCTTTTAAATATTCAAGTTATGGTCTTAAAAAAATAGAAATTAATAAGGAAACAATAGGTTTTGAAACTTTGATAAAATTTTCCAAATCTCGTGAACAAATAATTGATAGTGGAGACACTTTAGAGATTGAAAATGTTTACCCAGAAGAAAAGCTAATTTTTATAAAAAGAAATGACGGAAGAATTAATATTTATGAGTATAATTAGACAATTTATTATAAACGAATAAAATTATTCTTCTTAAAATCATTAGTAGTTTTTAATGGAGTTTAAACACCAAAACCTTAATAAAAAAAAATTCAAATTAATTCATCAATTAAACTCATGAAAATATTCAAATTTGGAGGAGCGTCTGTAAAAGATGCCGAAGGTGTAAAAAACGTATTGTCTGTGTTGCAAAAAGTGGGGCACGATGATGTTTTGCTTGTGATTTCTGCGATGGGGAAAACCACGAATGCGTTGGAAATCGTGATTAAACATTATTTTGAAAAATCGCCTGAATTGAAAGCATCGATTCAGGAAGTGCGAAAGTACCATAACCAGATTTTGTTGGAATTGTTTGAAGACGATAAACATCCCGTTTATAGAGCGGTAAATGCTCATTTTGAAGAGTTGGATTATTTTTTGAGCCACAACAAATCGCCGAATTACAACTTTGTGTATGATCAGGTGGTGAGTTATGGGGAGATTATTTCGACGACGATTGTGAGTCATTATTTTAATCATAATAACCTGAAAAACAATTGGTTGGATGTTCGTCAGTTTATTAAAACCGATGCAACGTATCGTGATGCGATTGTAGATTGGGAGCAAACGCAAAAGCTAATTTCGAAAAATGTAAAACGAAAATCGTTAAACATCACGCAAGGTTTTTTAGGTTCGGATGAAAATAACTTTACGACAACTTTGGGTCGTGAAGGTTCGGATTATACGGCGGCTATTTTTGCGTATTGTTTGAATGCGGAAAGTGTGACGATTTGGAAAGATGTTCCGGGTGTTTTGAATGCCGATCCAAGGTATTTTGAGAATGCCATTTTGCTGAATCAGATTTCGTATCGCGAAGCGATTGAGTTGGCGTTTTACGGAGCTTCAGTTATTCACCCAAAAACGTTGCAACCTTTGCAGAAAAAGGAGATTCCGTTGTTTGTGAAGTCGTTTGTTAATCCGCTGTTACCGGGCACGAGAGTGTATAAGGGAGCGGATTTGGAACCACAAACTTCGTGTTTTATTGTGAAAAAGAATCAATTGTTGATTTCGCTTTCGTCGATTGATTTTTCGTTTATTATGGAGGAAAACATCAGCGAGATTTTTGCGTTGTTTCACGATTATAAAATGAAAGTGAGTTTGATTCAGAATACTGCGATTAGTTTTTCGGTGTGTATTGAGGATAAATTTGGGAACTTTCCTGAGTTGAAAACCATTCTTTCTAAAAAGTTTAAAGTTTCGTATAACGAAAATGTTTCGTTGTACACGATTCGTCACTTTACTGAAAAAGCGGCTCAGACTGTGGAGGAAAACAAGGAAGTTTTGGTGAAGCAGATAAGTAGAGAGACGTTGCAGGTGGTGACGAGGGGGTAGTTTTTTTGTTTCAGGTTTCAGGTCTCAGGTTTCAAGTTGCGGGTTGCGGGTTGCGGATTTTTTCCATTTTATAGGATGGAAGAAAAAATTCCTGTTTTTTTTAATTCATAATACAATCCAAATTACCATTAAAAGGAATACTGAATTTTTCTTGATCAGGTGCTCCTCCCCATTTTTGAATATAATACCTTCGGTTTTTAAAAAAATTCTCATTCAGCGAAGCGTCTTTTTCAATTGTCATCGAATTTCTAAAAATAACCGGATTGAGTTTTTCGGTATAAACCATATTCATATCAAGCAGTTTCATACGGTAATAAGCATCATTATCTTCAAAATAAGCAGGAAAAATGTTTTCATCAAACTTGCCAAACTCTTTCCAAGCCTGAACAGTAAGAATATAAGAACTCCATTGTTGGTAAGAATTGATAAAATCCATCTTTTTCCAAATTTGTAAAACCGATTGAATTTGAGTTTCCGTTTTGCCTAAATAAACATCATCGTTAAGCATTAATACATGTGTGGCTTTTTGCTTTTCAGCAAATTCCATTAGTAAATTCCAACTTTTGGCAACGCCTAAATTGGTTTCCGGGCGAAGAATATCATAGTTATGTTGTCGACTGATGATTTCCTGATTTCCGTTATCGCAAATCACAATAGGAGTTTCTTTGAAATCATTAAAATAATTAATTAGTGCTTCGTTTAATAAATCTGCTCGATTGATGGTTGGGATAGCCACAACAAAACGAATGGGTTCACGATTTAGGATTTTAAACGGTTTAAACATACTGGCTTTATTACATTTCAAAAATAGGGAAATGAGTTGTAAATTACCAAACGATAAAACCCAAAACCTAAAAATTTCTTTTTGTTTCATTCGATAAAATAAGATTTTATGCTTAACTTTATCTTCAAACCAAAATAGAATTTCCTTAAAATGGCAATGAATATTAAAAGAATCTTTAATTTTTCCAGCAAGTTTGAAAATCGAGACGAAATCATTCTCCGTGATTATTTGGCGATGGAACGAACCAAGCTAGCCAACGAAAGAACCCTACTCTCCTACATCAGATCTTCACTTTATTTGTTATTGGGAGGCATTGCAATTATTCAGTTAGAAGGTTTTGAAAGTATTAAATTTATAGGATACATTTCTTTAGGCCTAACTATTTTATTGGTTATTATTGGTATTTATCGTTTTCAAAAACTAAACCGACAACTGAAAAATTATTATAGTCAAATTGAGTTGATGTTTGAGGAAAAAAAAGAGGCATAGTTTTTTGAAGTGCAGCTTTTTATTGCCACAAAGGTTTTAAGGCACAAAGTTGATGAATGGATTATAAAATGGTAAATTCAAATTTGAAATAGATTTACTTTTAAAAGCACAACTAAATACATATCTCTTTTTAAAAAATGGAAAATAATGCCTCATTAAAAGACATCGCAAAACTTTTTTTGAAACTCGGCATCATCGGTTTTGGTGGTCCTGCGGCTCATATTGCCATGATGCAAGACGAAGTGGTTGTGAAAAGAAAATGGCTAACAGAACAACATTTTCTTGATCTTATTGGGGCAACAAACCTAATTCCAGGACCTAACAGTACCGAAATGACCATGCACATTGGCCACGAAAAAGGTGGTTGGAAAGGATTGGTTGTAGCCGGACTTTGTTTTATTCTTCCGGCGGTTTTCATCACCGGAATTTTTGCTTATTTATACAAGCAATACGGCGTACTTCCGGCTGTGCAACCTTTTATTTATGGGATAAAACCGGCGATTATTGCCATTATTTTAGGAGCTATTTTCCCCTTGGCAAAAAAATCGCTCAAGTCAACAGAATTAATCATCATTGGACTAATCGTCTTGATGGGTTCGTTATTCAAAATAAACGAAATTTATTTGATGTTTGGAGCCGGTTTTTTTGCTCTTTTTTTGGCCTACATTCGAAGTAATAAACAAAATAGTCTTCCGAGTTTTCTTCCTCTAACGTTATTACAAATTACCAACACTACTTTACTTTCGGCAACTAACGCAAACTTATTTTGGATTTTTCTCAAAATTGGAGCAATCTTGTACGGAAGCGGTTATGTTTTGTTTGCCTTTCTCGATACAGAATTAGTTTCAACAGGGCTTTTAACCCGTCAACAATTAATCGATGCCATAGCAGTGGGGCAATTTACACCCGGGCCTGTTTTTTCTTCGGTAACTTTTATTGGTTATCAAATTAACGGATTTAGCGGAGCTGTTGTTTCTACGATTGCCATCTTTTTACCATCATTTTTATTTGTTGCATTGCTTATTCCGATTGTGAAAAAAATGCGAAATTCCACATTATTCTCCGGTTTTTTAGATGCTGTTAATGTTGCTTCGGTTGCCATTATTGTGGCTGTTTGTTTTGATATGGGAAAAGATACAATTACCGATTGGCGAACAATTCTAATCGCAATTCTAAGTATTTCCATTGCTTTTGGCTACCGAAAAATAAATAGTGCTTTTGTTGTTTTGGGCGGATCTTTATTGGGTTATTTGCTGAGTTCTGTATAAAATTTCAAATTCTAAAAACTTCTGATTGATTTTCATTTTATTTTAATTGACTATTTTCAATCAACTATTCCCAATTTATTCCATCCCAAACCACACTTTTAACCCCTAAAAAATACTACTTTTGAATTTTTAGAGTTAGTATAACTATGTTGAAAAATTGCTTTTTAGGGATGTTGCTGCTGATGGTTTCCGGGTTGTGGGCTCAGGAAAGCGAAACACCTTATAAAAAGAAAAAAATTACCGTTTCAACGGATACGATTTCGCTCGAAAAAGTAAGCATTAACAAAGAGTTCTTTAAAGTTTTGAATGGGAATGGCAATCCGATTGACACTACTTTTTATAACGTTAACTTTCAAAAAGGAACTCTTGTTTTTAAAAATAATTTTCAATCCAACGATACATTAACGGTTCGCTACCTCGCTTTTCCGGAATATTTAACCAAAACGTATAGCGTTTATGATGAAAGTAAAGTGGTTCCCAACTCCAGAGGAAATGGTCAATTATATTCACTTTCCAAAGATCGAGTCAACAACTTTAAACCGTTTGACGGACTCACCACTTCAGGAAGTATTACAAGAGGAGTAACCATTGGAAACAATCAAAATGCCGTAGTAAACTCCAATTTAGATTTACAAATTGCCGGAAAATTGTCGGATAAAGTGAGTTTGCGGGCTTCTATTCAAGACAGTAATATTCCGTTGCAAGAAGGCGGCTATTCGCAAAAATTAGATGAATTTGATCAGATTTTTATCGAATTATATTCCGACAAATGGAACATTCGTGCCGGTGATTTATTTTTAGAAAACAGACAATCTCGTTTTTTAAATTTCAATAAAAAAGTACAAGGTTTATCCACACAATTTCGTCTGGGCGAAGAAGGAAACAGAACCACAATTTTTGCGTCGGCAGCTCTCGTCCGTGGACAATATGCCAAAAGCACTTTTGTGGGTCAGGAAGGAAATCAAGGGCCGTATAAACTTCGTGGTAACAATGGCGAATTGTATGTCTTGGTAATTTCCGGTTCCGAACGCGTTTTTGTCAACGGTGTTCTCTTGCAACGTGGCGAAAACAATCACTACACTATTGATTACAATGCCGGAGAAGTTACATTTACTTCGCTTTTTCCCATCAATTCCGAAATGCGAATTAACATTGAATACCAATATTCCGACCGCAGTTTCACCCGATTTGTCACCTATGGCGGCGTAACCCACGAACGCGAAAAATGGAGTATCGGTGGATTTATTTATTCTGAAAATGATGTAAAAAATCAACCTTTACAGCAGGATTTATCCGAAGAACAAGTTGAAATTCTCAAAAATGCCGGCGATAATATCAATTTGATGAATGCTCCTTCTGCTTATGTGGATACCTATTCGGAAAACAAAATTCTATATAGAAAAATACTCATTTCGGGTGTGGAAGTCTTTGAATTTTCTAATAATCCGGAAGAAGTTTTATACAATGTTCGCTTTTCTTTGGTGGGAAATAATCAAGGAAATTACATCTTAGCCAACAACCAAGCGGTGGGCAGAATTTATAACTATGTTGAACCTATTGGTGGTATTCCGCAAGGAAATTATGAACCTATTATTCGACTGATTGCTCCGACCAAAATTCAAATTGCTACGGTGATGGGGAAATACAATCCGTCAGATAAAACAAATGTTGATTTTGAAGTGGGAATAAGCAACAATGATTTGAATTTATATTCCAATTTAGATAACGACGACAACCAAGGAATTGCCGGAAGACTTAATGCCAGCCAACGTCTTTTTACCAAAAATTGGACGTTGGATGCGTTTGCGAATGTGCAATTTGTGGATAGAGATTTTAGAACAATTGAACGTTTGTTTACGATTGAATTCGATCGCGATTGGAACTTGACTACTCCAACCGGAAATCAAAGTTTGGTAATTTCCGGACTTCGATGGAATCATCCTGAAAAAGGTTTTGCCAATTATCAATTAGAAAAATTGGACTTTTCGGATAATTTTTCAGGAATTCGGCATGTATTGAATGGTCGTTTTCGTCACAAAAATTGGACGCTTGTAAACAATAGCAGTTTGATGAAAAGTGATGGTTCATTTGCCAATTCAACTTTTGCCAGAAGCGAAACTCAAGCCAAATATGATTGGAAGAAAAATTGGGTTGGAGGAAGTCTTCGTCTGGAAGACAACAGTGAAAAAATCGTAGCCACCAATACTTTTTCTCCACTTAGTCAACGCTTTTTGGAATATGGCGGATTTGTAGGAAGAGGCGATTCTACAAAAGTTTTTATGGAAGTGGGCTATTTGCATCGGGTGAACGACAGTTTGCAAAACGGTTTTGTGCAGCGGGTGAATCGTTCGCATTCTTATTATTTAAAATCACGTTTGCTGCAAACCGAAAAAAGCGATTTGAGTGTTTTTGTAAACTATAGAAATCTACAATTTGAAGATAATGCACGAGCAGATGAACCTTCGCTGAATTCACGCATTTTGTATAACGATCGTTTTTTTAAGCAGTTGCTTTTGCTTACTACAGCTTATGAAACGGCTTCGGGAACTTTACCACAGCAAGAATTCACCTATTTGGAAGTAGAACCCGGCCAAGGAGTTTTTATGTGGAATGATTACAACGGCAACGGAATTCAGGAACTGCAGGAATTTGAAATTGCTCCGTTTCCCGACCAAGCCAAATATGTTCGTGTGTTTTTGCCGAATCAGGTGTTTATTAAAACCCATCAAAACAAGTTTTCGCTTTCGCTTACGCTGAATCCATCCATTTGGCAGAATGATACCGGATTTAAGAAATTTTTGTCTTATTTCTATAACCAAACTTCGTTTTTAATTGATAGGAAAATTGAACGTAATTCGGATAACTTCAACCTCAATCCGTTTGAAAGTGATGAATCGGAATTATTGGGATTGAATTCGAGTTTTATGAACAGTTTCTTTTACAACAGAGGGAAACAAAATCATTCGGTTACTTATTCTATTTTAAATAGTAGAACCAAAAATTTGCTTTCCATCGGTTCACAAGAAAATAAAAATTTTGCTCATCAAGTGCAATATGCTCACTTATTAAAAAAGAGTTGGTTGTTTGCCTTATCGGGAAAAACGTTTACCACCGAAAGCATTTCTGATAATTTTCCGGCTCGAAATTTTGATATTTTAGGCTATCAAATTGCTCCGAAAGTGAGTTATTTATTTTCGAAAAACACGAGTTTGGATGTATTTTATGAGATTCAAAACAAAGAAAATCAGTTGGGTAACAGCGAAACGTTAAATCAGAGTAGATTAGGAACTTCCTTCACCTATGCGGGCGAGAAGAAATTTACGATGAACGGAGAATTTTCGCTTTACAACAATAATTTTACCGGTGATGAATTATCGGCGGTAGGTTTTCAAATGTTGGAAGGACTTCAACCGGGAAGAAACCAAACGTGGCGATTATTAATTCAAAAAAACTTGACACAATATTTAGATGTGAATGTGAATTACCAAGGAAGAAAGAGCGAAACCAGTGATACAATTCATACGGGAAGTGTTCAGTTACGGGCTTATTTTTAAGACAATTTGTTAAAATAAAAGCCATTCATTTTTAAATTATTATATTTGAAATTGAAAAAAATAACCTTATGAAATCAAAATCGATACTACTTTTCCTTTTGGGAAGTTCACTTTTCTTTACTTCTTGTAAAAAAACAGAGGAAGCACCTGCTTCTACAGAACAAAAAACAGAAACAACGGCAGGCGAAACACCAGCAACAAATGATGTTTCGAATGTAACCACAACTCCTGCTCCGGCAGCTACACAAACAGCAACTCCGGCAGGACAACCGCCAAAATTAAATCCGCCACACGGACAGCCTTTTCATAAATGTGAGATTGCAGTTGGAGCACCTTTAGATGGTTCTGCTCCCGCACAAGGAACTACTCCTGCACCGGTTCAGCAAAATGCACCGAAATCATTTTTTAAAACAGTTCAGAGCGAACAACAAGCTAATCCGGCTCCGGCAGTAGCTACAGCTCCAAGTCCGCAAGCTACTCAAATTAGTTCGAAAGCTAAAGATGGTGTTGTGAGTGATGCTAACTCTAAAACTACGATTACCACCACAACTAATTCAAACACACCTAAACCAAAAAATAATCCGGCACATGGTCAACCGCATCACCGTTGTGATGTCAAAGTAGGTGATCCTTTACCGGATGCTTAAAACAAAAAAAACCGCAATCAAAATAGACTTGCGGTTTTTTTGTGGAGAAGATGGGACTACTTACAATGCAATATTACAACTTCTGAAAACCACTTCAAAAATTGATTTACTACTTATAAAATCAATAATAACAAAGCTTTACAAACATAATCCTTTTTGTTTTAAATTGCAATAGATTTAAACAAATTGCATTTTACCGTACAAATACCGTACATTTTATTTATATTTGTATTACTGTAATACTTTATAATATGGCAACGGTTAATTTTATGTATCGCTCAACTAAGGAAACGGCAAATCTACATTTACGTTTACTGTATCGTTTCGACAATGCAGATTTTGTTTTTGGTGCAAATACGAAATATGAAGTATCAAAAAATTACTGGAATGAAAACCATGTACCGGATAAAAAAACAAAAAAGATTAAAGGAACTAAAGAAGTCGATATTATCAATAAAAGACTGGAAGTAAACAACGAACTCAACAAAATTGAAAACCACATTTTGAGAGCCTTTAATTCTGTTAATCCTGATGAGATAAATAAAGAATGGTTACAAACTCAAATTGATTACTATTACAACCCACCTCAACAAATAGAAAAGCTTCCGACTGAATTAATTAAATATTTACTTCACTACATAGAAGTTAAACGTACTGAAGTAACCGAAAGCACAATAAAGAAATGCAACGTTATCAAACAACTTTTAACGAGGTATCAAAATCACTACAAAAAAACTCTTTTAATTACTGATATTGATGCCGGATTTAAAACGCATTTTGAAAATTATTGTTTGTCAAATGACTACGCACCAAACACAATAGCACGAACTATTCGTTTCATCAAAACGATTTGTAAACACGCAAAATCAAACGGACTTGAAACCAGTTACCAATTAGATAACATCAAAGTAAAATATTCAAAAATCGAAAGTATTTATTTAACCGAAAAGGAGTTAAAAGCAATAGAAGAAAAAACGGATTTAGTTGACCATTTAGATAATGCAAGGGACTGGCTTTTAATTTCATGTTACACAGGGCAAAGGGTTTCCGATTTCATGCGGTTTACAAAAAACATGATACGTTATGAAAAAAACAAAAAAGACGTTTTAGTTCCTTTGATTGAATTTACTCAAAAGAAAACAGGCAAAGAAATGACCGTTCCATTATCGCAAAAAGTAATTGCTATTTTGGATAAAAGAAATGGAGAATTTCCGAGAGCCATTTCAGACCAAAAATATAATGACTATATCAAAGACGTTTGTAGAGAAGCGAAAATAACACAAAAAGTAAAAGGGAGCAGAATAGCAGAAACCGAACCCGAAAGCGGTATTTTTAGAAAAGAAACCGGAACTTTTGAAAAGTGTGATTTAGTAACTTCACATATTGGAAGACGTTCATTTGCTTCAAACAATTACGGAACTATTCCAACTTCATTTTTAATTTATGTTACCGGACATAGTACGGAAGCCATGTTTTTAAATTATATCGGTAAAAGCAATAAAGATATTGCTATGGAATTGACAAACTATTTTTAAAAATAAAGTTTTAATTTAACATGCATTTCGTACATTTCATACATTGAATATTAAAGTAATATGAAGATAATAAACATAATAGATTTACAGTTAAGAGAGATTTTAAAGCTTCTAAAGGAGGATTTAAAAAATTCAAATATTACGTATAATTATTTAATTTGTGAAGCTGAAACAAAATTTCTTGATTCAACTTCAATGAAATTATACTTAACAGAAACAAAAATTGAAAACGAAACTTTGTTACAGATTATTTGTGATAATTGCGTTAAAATTGTTGAACTATGGAATATTGATTTTGAAGTATTACCTGATAAAAAACTTAAAGAACATTTTTTTTATTCGGATGAGAGTAAAGACAAATTATTTAGTACAGATATAGATTTTCATGCTATTTATTTGTTTGTAGATAAACTTCAATTTTTCAATACTATTTATGGAAAAGAAGCATTTGTCAAAAATTATGAATACAAAATTGTACCCATTCCTGAAATAGTCTCAAATTGTATAAATATTTACAACTTTATCAAACAAAGTTACCCTGAAATAAATTCTGACTTTACACCTGAATATTATTTTAATCACTATAACAAAACAAAAAGATTTGCACTACAATCCGTATTAAAACCGTATTCTAAAAGTGACTTTAAAGAATTTAAAATTAATTTAGAAAATTACTTAATTAGGTATAGATTTATCTTTGACAAAATAAATGAAATTGATAAAATAGAGTTTAAACAAGATATAATAGACCATCTAAAAAATGTAACTAACAACCAAATACATTCAAAATATAATGTTTTATTAATTGATGCTATTGAGAGAATAGAAAACAATTTTCAGTTAATAAAAACTTCATTAATTGATATTCCTAAAAATATAATACCTCAACCAAACGAGATTAGTAAACCTAAAAAACTTAAAAAAACTTTACTCGAATTTTTTCATAATATTGAAAACAAAGAAAAATTTATACAGGAATTAAAAAATCTATTTCCAACGGAACAAGGTAAAAGTATAAAAGCAATAGTACTAAAATTAGTTGAAGTTCAAATATTGATTTATGGAACAAAAGAGTTTTTTCAATTTTACAATGAATTAAAAACATATTTTAATCGTGATATTGGAACATACCAAAGTATTAACGATGTTAAAACAGTAGATAATGAAACCGCACAAACAGTTTATAAAAAACTTAATCCTTTGATAGCCAAGTATAAACCAAATTAATGCAAATTGCACAACTTGTTTTCGCTTGTATACAAGTTTAAACAATTGAAAATCAATGTTTTAGATTTTATTTGTCTATATTTTTGTTGCTCACTCAAAATAATAAAACAGTGCAACAAAATTCAATCTTACTACAAAATGTAAGTCCCGAAACATTAACCGAGTTAATTAAAGAGGGCGTTAAAAGTCAATTAGATGACTTTAAAAAAGACCTATTAAACCAAAACGCAAAAGAAGACCTACTTAGTAGGGAGCAAGTTTTGGAATTACTACAAATCAACGCATCGACTTTATGGCATTGGCAAAACAGTAACAAAATAATTGTTTACAAATTTGCCAACAAAAACTATTACAAGCGAAGCGAAATTTTAGAAAGTTTAACACCACTTAAAAAATAAAGGCTATGAGTACCACAAATACACAAAGCCTTGATTTTAAAGTAAATGAACAGGGCAAAAATAAGCTATTTCAAACTCAATTAAAAACCATATTTGAGTATTTAAAGAATAACACCGCCACCGCTTCAATGGTAGCGGAAGCCACCGGAGTACCTCAAAAATCTATCTGCCGTTACAAAAGGGATTTAGAAAAGCAAGGTTTACTTTATGAAGTTGAAAAAAGGCATTGCAAACTAACTGGTTTTAGAGCCTATTATTTAACTACAAACCAAGATAAAATGCCAAAGTCTAACCAAACTAAATTGTTTTAGACTATGGAAGCAAATCGAAGCAAATACGCATTATCTTTTTATGATAAGCAAACGGCAGTAAGAAATGGAGCAAACGAAATTTTACCGGATGCAACCACAAACGAAAACATCAGTAAATTTTATAATTGGTTTTCAGATGCAAGTCAAAGGCAGAATTTAGAGAAAAGTACTAAATGGTTTGATGCCTACATTAAAGAACTTTTAAAAGAATGTAAAAAACCATTACGGTTAAACATTCCTGATGAGTTAATTATTCAAATTGAGAATTGCGAAAGCGAAAGCGAATTAAAAAAATGTATTGATAATAAAACAGAAATTTTGAGTAAAAACAACCTTAAATCTTTAATCACAAATGATATTATACAGCATACTAATAGTATTGAACCAATTCAGAATACTACTGATGAAATTTTACAGGAACTTATTAAAAGCATCGGGCAAATAGATTTTAAAATACTGGCTTTTCCTGATATTGAAAAGGTAAAATCTGAAATTGAAACCTTAATTCCATTTGTTTATAATGAAGACGGCAGTTTAAATAAAGAAAACAAAAAAGAATGGGAGCAGTACAAAGAACTCACTAAAAAACTGGAAAGTTACCGAGTAGGTAAAAACCATTATTTAATACTTTGTATTGAACAACTTTTAAAAATTGCGGTTGCAAATCAATGGGGTTTATGTAAAAAGAATGGTTTTATCTATTTGTATAACGGAAGTTACTGGAGCGAAATAGATAAAGAGTGTTTTCAATCTTTTTTGGGAAACGTAGCTTTAAAAATGGGAGTAGAAAAATTCAAATGTAAAATTCATACGTTCAAAGATGAGTTATTCAAACAGTTTATGGCAGACGCTTATTTGCCTACACCAAAAACCAAAAAGAACAATGTTTTAATCAATTTACAGAATGGAACTTTTGAGATTACACCAACAAAGCGAGGTTTAAGACCATTTGAAAGTAAAGATTTTATAACGCATCAACTTCCGTTTGAGTATGAACCGGAAGCAACCGCACCACTATTTCAAAAGTACTTAGATGAGGTTTTGCCCGATAAGGACAAACAAAAAGTTTTTGCAGAATATTGCGGTTACATATTCATAAAACCGAGTGTTTTAAAACTTGAAAAAATGTTAATCTTATACGGTACTGGAGCAAATGGCAAAAGTGTATTTTTTGAGATACTTAACGCACTTTTAGGAACTGAAAATATAAGTAACTATTCTCTACAAAGTTTAACGAATGATACAGGTTATTTCAGGGCAAAAATTGCAAACAAGCTTGTAAACTATGCAAGTGAGATTAACGGCAAACTGGAAACCGATATTTTCAAACAAATGGCATCAGGCGAACCAATAGAAGCACGTTTGCCCTATGGAGAGCCATTTATTTTAAATGAGTATGCAAAGCTTATATTTAACTGTAATGAGTTACCAAAAGATGTAGAACATACAAACGCATACTTCAGACGGTTTTTAATTATTGGTTTTGATGTAACCATACCGGAAGACAAACAGGACAAGCAGTTACCACAAAAGATAATTAATAACGAATTATCAGGCGTTTTTAATTGGATTTTGCGAGGACTTGACAGATTACTGGAGCAAAAGAATTTCAGTAAATGTGAAGCAATAGAAAACGCACGAACCAATTATGAACGGCAAAGCGATAGTGTAAAAATGTTTATTGATGAGTATGAATATAAAACTTCAACGGATTACACCGCAATAAGTACATTGTACAATCAGTATAAAAGTTTTTGTATTGAAGACGGTTACAGACCAGTTAGCAAGTCGAACTTTATGAAGCGTTTACACCATTTTAAAATATTGGTAAATCGCATCAGTATCGGAAACGTGGCATACATTACAACCGACAAAGACAATGTTATTTAATGGAAGCTTTTAAATATTCATTAGATAAGAGTAGTAAAAAGTATGTTTGCCCTAACTGTAACAAAAAGACTTTTGTTTTATACATTGATACAGAAACGGGCAACTACTTAACTACTGATTTTGGCAGATGCGACAGGGAGCAAAACTGTAATTATCATAAAGCACCACCAAAGGGCAAAAGAGCTTTTTTAATTGATTTTATAACGTTAAAAAGCATAAGTGATAAAGCGTATAAATTAACCGATGTAAACGGCATTATTTCAATTGTTCCAAAATCACAAATACTGGAGCAGTCAAAAAATAATTGTTGGATAACTGAATGGTTTTTAAAAACATCAATTATCAATTATTTGAGTAGTGAAAGTAAGTATTTCAATACCGGTTCGGCTGTCATTTTGAATGAAGTGATAAATAATATCTCGCTATCTGAACGCACGTGTAATAAAGAGCCAAGTTTTCACAGTTTGGAGTTATTGGATAAGATGTATTTTGACAATCCACAAATTGACAATTTAACGGAATTTCTTATAACCAAATTTTCAAAAGATGAGGTTTTTAATGCTAAGCAAAATTATTTCATTACTGGTACAAATCACTTTTGGAATAATGCAACGGTATTTTGGCAAATCAATAACAAAGAACAAATACAGGGTGCTAAAATAATGTTATACGACAGATATACAGGCAAAAGAACAAAAGAACCATACAATCATATCAACTGGTTACATAAAGCCATTAACGACCCTAATTTTACCCTAAGACAAAGTTTGTTTGGATTGCATCGTATAAATGAAGACTACCAAAAGACAATTGCAATAGTTGAAAGTGAAAAAACCGCAATTGTAATGAGTATCTTTTTACCGGAGTTTATTTGGTTAGCTTCGGGAAGCAAAGGCAACTTCAAATTTGAACTATTAGAACCAATAAAAAAACGAAATGTTATTGCGTTCCCTGATAAAGGAGAGTATAAAAATTGGTTAGATAAAGCCACCGAATTAAACGCCTTTGGCTTTAAAATCGCTGTTAGTGATTTGATAGAACAAACGGACTTTGAAAACGGTTTTGATTTGGCAGATTATTATTTTGAAAATAATTTTTGAAAATGCGGTTTTCCGTAAAACTGTTAATTTGAAATACTTACATTTGATAAATTTAAACTTTAAAAATATGGAAAAATTACTCCCTTATTTGTTTTTTTTACTATTCTCAACCTCCGTTTTAGCTCAAAAAAAATTTGTAATAATTTCAAATTCTAAAATTGGGACTGTAACTTCTGAATATGTTCAAACCATAAATTTAGACAATAACGACACTACTTATCTCGTTTTTTGTAGTTTCCGGAATGCAAAGTATAAGCACATTTCAGTTGATAAATCGATAAGCTTTTTAAATGATGATGATTTAAAGTCGTTTGTAAAAGATTTGCAGAATGCTTTGATAGAAATGGAAAACAAAGTTAATATGGACTGGACAAGAGAAAACTATGGTTTAAGTTTGTATGACAATGGTAATAGATTGTTTTTAAGGGAAAAACCATCAAAAGGAAATGGTTACACTACTCTCACAAAAAAGCAAGTAATAGAATTTATTGCTTGGCTTGAAGCAATTGATTTTGGTAAAGGTTAATTTAAAGAACCTCAATAAAATAACAGTCGAAAATCAAAATAGAACGTTTTTTTTGTATATTTATTCCTTAATAATTTAGGTTATTCTTTATGGGACGTTATGGCAATTATCCAAAAACAGTAGAAGACTGTAAAGTAATAAGTATTTCAAATTTAAAAAAATGGAATTACTTTACTTGTTATGGTAACAAAAGCGGTTCTATTAATTGGAGTAGAAACGGAGTTCGGACTTCGAGTATAGGTATTGAAGTTACTTTTACTGATGCACAAAAATTTATTATTTTAGATTATAAAACGAATGATGAAAGCATTCGTTATAAAGTAAATATAATAGCAAAGCCATCAAATTTAGGCAAAGGCGAAGTATATTATTTTCTTTGTCCCAGTACCGGCAAAATTTGTCGTAAATTGTATTTTGAAAGCGGTTATTTTTTACACCGTACAGCATTTAGAAATTTAATGTATGAAAGACAAATTGAGAGCAAAAAGAACAGAGAATTACTAAAGGTACTGGATGCTTCATTTATTCCTGATGAGGTTTATGGTGAACGATATAAACCATACTTTAAAACTCATTACAAAGGCAAACCAACAAAACGGTATGTAAGACTTCAAACACGAATCAATATTGCAGACAGTTATCCACCTGATACATTTGAAAGATTGGCTATGATGTAATTGATTAATCAATACGAAATCAAAATCAAAGCATTACGCACGCAAGAGGGATTTTAAATTAATGTAACAAATGCACAAAATGAAGCGAAAAAAACAATCTTTTTTCAAACCCAAAAAAGCATAAAAACACACTTAAAAATCGCTTACCGTACATTAATCGTACAATTTGAATAAACAAAAAATCGTAACTATCTAATTTATTGATAATTACGATTTTTATAAGTGGAGAAGATGGGGCTCGAACCCACGACCTTTTGGCTGCCAGCCAAACGCTCTAGCCAACTGAGCTACATCCCCAAGGCGGAGGCAAATTTAATTAAATTTATTTTAAATCATACCATTTCCTTTTTTAATTTTTTAAAGTCTTTTATGTCCTTTAAATTCATAATTTTGTTTCTTAAATTAAATATTTCAAATAGCAATGAAAAGTCTACTTTTTCTGGTTCAAGCTGCTAATTTAGAAGACAAACTTAAAAATGCACCTGATGATTCCTATCAAATTGGATTAATCATAGGTTCTTTTGTTCCATTTATCGCTCTGGTTGCAATTGCCTATTGGATGTATTATGCGGCTAAAAAAAGAGAAAATAACCCATAGCATTTCCTATCTTTGTAACGAAATATAAGTGAAATGGCAAAAATTAGAATAACCAAACAATTTAGTTTTGAAACCGGACATGCTTTGTATGGCTATGATGGTAAATGCAAAAATGTGCATGGACATAGCTATAAACTTTCGGTAACGGTTATCGGAATTCCAATTGCAGACAATTCAAATGTGAAATTTGGAATGGTTATCGATTTTGGTGATTTGAAAAAAATTGTAAAAGAAGAAATTGTTGATTTGTTTGATCATGCCACTGTTTTTAATCAAAACACACCCCATATTGAATTGGCCGATGAACTGAAAAAACGTGGTCATCATGTTATTTTAGTTGATTATCAACCAACAAGCGAAAATATGGTCGTTGATTTTTCTGAAAAGATTAAGAATAGACTTCCTAATTCAATTGAACTACATTCCTTAAGATTACAAGAAACGGAAACATCATTTGCAGAATGGTATGCTTCTGACAATGATTAAAATGATTTTTCCCTATATATACCCCGAATCTTCAAATGAAAATTCGGGGTTTTATAATCTATTAAGTTAAACAATCTTACTTCTTCACAATCAAGAATTCGCTTCGTCTATTCTCTGCGTGTTGTTCTTCGGTGCAAGCCTCTTTACAGTCTACTTTTGGTTCTGATTCGCCCATTCCTTTGCCTGAGATTTGATCTTTCGAGATGCCTTTTGACAAGATGTATTGAACGGTTGATTTTGCTCTTGCATCTGATAATCTCAAGTTGTAACTGTCGCTTCCTCTATTATCTGTGTGGGCTTTAACTAAGATAACCATGTTCTTGTTGTTTTGCAATACTTGAACCAGCTTGTCTAACTCAAAAGCTCCTTCTTGGGTGATGTTACTCTTATTGAACTCAAAGAAAATTGATTTTAATACTACTTCTTTATCCGTTACAATATCTTCAATTGGGTTCAACGAAGCTTCCACTTTTCTTGATTCGCCTTTGCTAGCTGCTACAGGGAAGGTGTTGCTCTCATAACCGTCTTTGGTGGCTTGAATCGTATAGGTTTTGTTACATTCTACATAATACGCCACCTCGCCATTGGCTCCTGTGGTTTCTGTTGCAATCACGTTTTTCTTTTCATCTACAATGGCTACTTTGGCATTGGCTAGTG
The DNA here is from genome assembly GCF_023195775.1 of Flavobacterium azooxidireducens. Classification (NCBI taxonomy): domain Bacteria; kingdom Pseudomonadati; phylum Bacteroidota; class Flavobacteriia; order Flavobacteriales; family Flavobacteriaceae; genus Flavobacterium; species Flavobacterium azooxidireducens. Next base: position 1,765,260 of record NZ_CP096205.1, on the reverse strand, counting down.
CTTTACCTGTTTTAGCATCGCTAACAAGTGTAATTACTTCTACCCCACAAACCGGAGTGGCTAGGTAAATATTGTCTACACCAGAGCGGTTAGTGGATAAAAATCCGATGTTTTTCTCTGCATTTAATGAAAATGCAAAGTCGTCTTTCTCACTATTTACCGGTTTGCCTAAGTTGGTTGATTCGCCTTTGGTCATATCATACGCAAAGACATCTAATCCGCCAAAACCTTGTCTGCCGTTTGAAGCAAAATAAAGCGTTTTGTTGTCTTCAGTTACAAATGGGAAGTTCTCTTCGCCTTCTGTATTTACTTTTGAACCTAAGTTCTCTGGCTCACCATAAGAGCCATCTGCATTAACAGCTACTTTCCAAATATCTGTTCCGCCGATACTACCTGGTCTGTTTGAAGCAAAGTACAACGTTTTTCCGTCTTTACTCAAAGCAGGGTTTCCGGTTGAATAGGTATTGCTGTTAAATGGTAATTGCGTGATGTTTGACCATTTTCCGTTGGCCATCGTAGCTTTATACAAGTTTACTTGTCCTAATTTAGCATTGATGGATTTGTCTTTTTCAAAACCACCTTTTTCTTTAAAGCTTTCGCTTGAAAAGTAAATCGTGTTTCCGTCTGCACTAAGTGAAGATGGTCCGTCGTGCCATTTCGAATTCAAATCTGTTACCGTTTCTGCATTAGTGATGGTTCCATCTACGTTATAAGTAGCTTTGTAAATATCCAAAAATGGTTCTTCGTTCCAACCGTAGGTTTTTCTGGCTCCGTTTCTGGCACTGGTAAAGTAAAGGTTGTTTTGGTGCAATACCGCTCCAAAATCTGATTTATCACTGTTGATATCCAATGGCTTAATGTCAAACTTCTTTTGTTTGTCTAACAAGCTTGGAAGATAATTTGGGTTGGCTTTAAAATCCTTTGCTCTTTGATCGTTTGGTGCTTTTGAGGCAAAGGTTTGCATTTGTTTGTTGGCTTCTTCATACTTGCCTTGTGCTTTTAGCATTTGGGCATAGCGGTGGTATGTTTCAGCATCTTGTGGTGTTTCAACAGCTCTGGCATACCAGGTGGTGGCTTCGGAGGCGTTAAAGGTGTTAAAATAGCTGTCGGCCAATTGTTTGTAAACATATCCGTCAGCTTTACCTTTTTCGGTTAGCTTTAAGTATTCTTGTGCCGCATCAACGTATTCTAATCGCTTGAAAAGCTTATCGGCTTTTTGCGTGTCTTTATTCTGTGCACTAAGTGGTGTAAGGCTTAAACTTACAATACTTAGAATCGATATATATATTTTTTTCATCGTTTGAATTGCTTTTTAGGTTAGAAAAATCGTGGTGAACGGGATACTTTCTTCGGGAAGTTTACATCAAACAACAAGAAAAACTCGTGCGAAGAAGGGGTGGTAATATTTAAATCCGATACGATATGATCATACGCATATCCAATACGAAGATTTGGTGAAATGGCATAGTTAACCATGGCTCCAAAACTGTCTTCTAAACGATAAGTGGCTCCAATTTCAAACTTCTCGAAAAACAAAAAGTTGGTTGATACATCTAGTGAAGTTGGTGCATTAAAGGCTGACTTTAACATCGCAAAAGGCTTGAATTTTGTGTTTGGACTTAAATCAAACACGTATCCTGCTGTTAAAAAGTAGTGGGATACTTCTGAACCAAATTGTCTTTCTTCTCCGTTATCTCTTAAATCTAAGTGTTTTGATTTTAGCATGTTTGGCACCGAAAAAGCTACATAATATTTATCGGTATAATAAAATATACCTGAACCAATGTTTAAATAGGTGTTGCTCACGTTTTCACTAAATGCCGGATCGTTTGGATCTGGAACATTTCCGTTTCCAATTTGATCAAAAAGACCTACTTTATGAAAGGTAAGTCCTCCTTTTAATCCAAAAGCTAATTTGTGTTCGCCTCCTAAGTTAAGTGTATATGAGAAGTCGGCATACGCATTGTTCTCTTCTACGGGTCCAATTTTATCGGAAATCACACTCAATCCTAATCCAACGTTTCTTCCCACTGGCATGTGACCGGAAAAGGTGGCTGTGGTAGGAGAATCTTCAATATCTACCCATTGTTTTCTGTAAAGTAATCCAAAGGATAGGTTTTCTTTACTTCCTGCATAAGCAGGGTTAATTACGTTCATATTATACATGTACTGTGTATAATGTGGATCTTGCTGGGCTTTGGTTTCTAAGAAACTGATCGCGGCGATCAATGTTGCAAAATATATTTTTTTCATTTCTTTATAGGGTTTATTTTTTAAAACTCACCATTACTTTTCTTTAGTAATGGTGAGTTATGTATATCTACTAACGCTCTCTGTTGATATAAATCCAACCTGTTTTAGCTTCAATGTTATTGAATTCTATCACAAAGTAGTACGTTCCATCCGGTAATTCGTCGCCGCCGCTGCTTTGACCAACCCACTCATTGCTGTAGTTTCCTCTACTGTATACTTTTTTACCGTAACGGTTATAAATAGAGAGGGTTCGAACATCAAATGCTGTTAAATCAAAGAAATCATTCAGTCCATCACCGTTTGGTGAAATACCTTTTTGAATGCCGCAATTGTTAATTACTACTTCAAACGAAGTCTCATCATAACAACTACTTGGTGAACCTGCTGAAACGTAAATCGTTTGACTTTCTTCAACAGCTTGTCCTGCAACTAACTGAGTTCCGGTTTGGTTAGGTCCTGTATAGTAAACATTACCAACTGCTATTTCCGGTAAGAAGTAACGACCACATTCTTCTACATCGCTTAGTTCATCTGCTTCTACCGAGATAAAAGTTACAGTAAAACTAGATTCTGACGAACAGCCTGCTAATGTGCCTGCTGCAAAGATATAAACTGTTTGAGGTGTATTGCTAACCGGAATTTCAGTAGTAAGCACATTACCCGTTCCGTTTGGTCCTGAGTAATAAACTCCATTGGTTAAGGACGGAAGAGGGAATGCTCCATTGGCAGCACAAACCGTTTGGTCTACTCCAGGATCTACTGCCGGACGGGCAACGATTTGAATCGTTACTGTTTGCCCATGTGCACATCCTGTTGGATTAAAGGTAACCTCTAAAGCGTCGTTGTCAACACTTGTGTCAACCACGCCTTCTGAAGTGATTCCGGCTCCGCTCCATGTTCCTACGGTTCCTTCTAATGAAGTAGTTGGCAAGGTTAATTCTTGTCCAACACAAACCGGATTTACTGCATTGAAATTTGATGGGATTTTTGCTGTAATAGTTACATCTATAAAGAAATTACTCGCACATTGACCTGCATCTGATGTAAAGGTGTATCGAACATCTACTGCTGGAGCTGAAGTATCAATTGTATCATTAGCCCATTCACCTGTTATTCCATTGTCTGATGTAGTTGGTAAAGCACTTACTGAATCTCCTTCACAATAGGTTAATGCGATGTTAGCAAATAATGGTGCTGTTGGTGCATTTACTGTTACTGAAACTGTAGTAACATTGTTACATTCTGCATCAGGTGTAAAGGTATATACAAATGGTTCATCTCCACTTGCTACAGAAGTATCAATTGTTCCGTTGTTCCATGTTCCCACCACACCATTGTCTGATATAGTTGGCAAAGCACTTACTTCTTCACCCAAACAATAAGTTGTTTGTAATGATTCAAATGTAGCTACTACGGTGGCAGTGATGTTAACTGTAAAATATACCGCTATAGCACACTCAAATAATTCTGCATCCGGTGTAAAAGTAAACGTAAATTCACCTCCTGCACTCGTGTCTACAGCTCCTTCCGGTGTGATGCCCGTTCCGCTCCAAAGACCAACTACTCCGTTTAAAGATGTTGTTGGTAAAGTAAGTACTGAATCTTGACAGGCTGTTACTGGGTCGAAGGTGGGTACAGAGTTTTCAATAGATATAACAGCTACAGTGGTTGATGCTGTATTTGTACATCCTCCAAAATCAACAGTAACTTCATAAATACCTGCTGTTGTTACAGAAATAGAACTTGTTGTATCCGGTAGTGGATTAGTGTCTACTGTCCACGTATACGTTACAGAGTTAGGATCATAATTGATTGGAGTAACTTCAATAGTTCCTATAGCTCCTTCACAAATAGAAAAATCAGGAGTTATTGTAAATTGAGGTGTTAAATCTTCAACGATTAACTGGAAGTTATTTAATGCAAAACAATCTCCTATAGCCGGTGAAACTCTTACATAAATTGTTTGAGGGTTTATGGTGTTGTTGAAAGCTGTTGGGTTAGTAATAATGTTTTGATTAAGCGTTGCATCTACTTCTGTTAAATAGTAACCGATAACATAATTATCTCCTAAAGTTGCTGTTAAAGGCTCATCATTTTCAGTTAAATCAAAAGTACCAAATCCTGATGCACTACAGAAGTATAAATCATTTGGTTCACCGGTTTCAAAATCATCGAAAAATTCGATTACAATAGTATCAGAGCCAGTACACTCAGAATTCAATAATTGTATTTCAACAGTATAAGTGCCGGGTGAAGTTACTAAATAGGAAGGTCCTGTTTCTCCTTCGATTACTCCATCTTGGTTAGACCATACAAATGAATAATTATCAGGACTAAGACTAGTATCTAAAAGTTGTTCATCTCCGGGGCAAATTGCATTACCTTCCGCTACTAAAAAGTCATCTCCAAGATTTACATTTCCAATATTAAAACTTCCTCCTTGAATAAATACGGCTGAATCATAAGATCCATCGCCAAAAAAATCACTAGGGCTAAAATCTGCTATTGCTAACTTAATATGATACTGTGTTCCGGGAACAACAATTGCTGATGCAGTTAAAGGTACTGTTAATCCGTTAAAAGCAGTTGGAGCTGAAAGATTAGGCAATCCATTTGGATCTCCATAATATTGACCAAAATATTCTTCATTTTCAGAAATGCAATTATCGTTATATAATTGATTTTTAATGGTTGTAGCTGAAACCGGTATGTTGGTGTCAGGAACTACAGCTAAATTTGTAGTAATTCCTGTTGTTAGGTCTGTAAGTAAAAACGCAAAGACGTCTGAATATTGACATTGATATTGTCCATATTCTTCCGAAGCAAAAATAAAGTTAAAACTAAAATTAGGGTCTAAGGGAATAAAATCAAATTCTAATAGTGTAGCATTTGATAGAGAGAAGCCACTAATACCTTGACCAGCTAAAACAGCATCTAAATCAGCATCTCCTCCCCAAGAGTCTAGTGCTTCTGCACCATCACTTAAAATATCAAATTGTACATTTGGCCCGGGTGCTCTGTCAGCATTTCCGGTTGTAAGGATTATACCTTCTTCAAATTGGAAAGAAGAATTGTTTTTATTAAAATAACCAATACCATTGGTCGATCCAAAATTAGTACCCGTTGAATAAGTGATATTTGATACCGTTGCACACGTTGAATCCAATAAAATATCTTGCACTAATTGTTCAACTGTATATAGAGTTGTACTGGTTGAAATTGGAGGAGGAATAGTGCCTATACAAACATTAAATGTAGTAGTTTGAGGCCCTGAAAGCCATGTGTAAACTCTAATTTTATAAGTTTGACCGGGTATTAGGTTAGTAGCAACACTTTGGTTATCATCACTACAATTTATTTGTGTTAAATTCCCACAATCATCTCCTTCATATAAAATATGATACAAATCTCCCGTTGAACCGGTAGCGTTCAATAAATTAATTGAATGATTGGCCGTTACCGCTACAAATTCAAACCAAACATCATCATCGGCAGTTCCGCTAAATTCACAATCATTTGGTTGCGAAGAGCCAGTGGCTCCAATTACTGTTCCGCTCACTACTTGTCCACAATTAGTATCCGGATTAACCGGAATAGGAATTGCATTTTCACATTCATCATTCACAATTACTGTAACAAATGCTCTTGGTCCAGACCAATTGCTCAAATCATCTTCTGCACAAATAGCTCTAACGTAAAACACGTAGGATGTACCTGGATCTAAATTTGATACGGTTAATGTTGGTTCATCAACAATCTCTCCGGTATCCGTTGGAAGCGGAGCAGCAGAGCCAGCCGGCAAGATGATTACTTCCCATGATGTTGCTGTTCCAATTTCGTTCCAAGTTAGAGTTGCTCCGGTTTGAGTCAAATCAGAGGCAACTAATGTATTTGGTTTAGGGCACGTTGGCGGGGTACAACTAACAAAGCCATTGTAAAGTGTTGTTCCAGCTAAATTTCCTGACCCATCCTCCATTATATATAGTGATTCGTCAAAAGGATCAATAATCTCTATTTCAACTTCATTTGCAAAAAACCCTGCGTTATTCCAAAATAAGTCGAAAGGTAAGTTGTCACATAATGGCACAGTAACATCTAATGGTCCTGTACCTGAAGGAAGGTTTAATGTAGCGACAACAATTCCATTTTGTCTAACTTGCATTGTTGCTCCTTCCCATCCAAAGCCTACATCAGTTAGTCTAAAAGTATAATTGCATTGATCTTCAACAGGACAAATGGTTGTGTTAAATGTTAAGGCTGTTGACCAGTTTCCTGTTCCTGTTGCACAAATGGCTCTAACATATACATCGTAAATAGTAGCAGGTTCTAATCCGGTAATTAAAAATGGATTATCTTCAGTTAGCGTTCCTGTGTCTGATGCAGAAGGTGGGGTTGATGGAGAAGGCAACCAGATTACTTCATATTCTGTTATGCCCGGTACAACAGACCATTGAACCTCTGCAGAGCTATCTGATATTTGACCCGCAACTGTTGCTAAACCCGAGGGAGCCAAACATTCAGGCACACCACATTCTACCAACGAATCTGTGTATAAAACCGTTCCTACTAATCCACCTGAACCAATTGGAGTTGTGTGAACTATTTGATTTGAATCGTTTAATATTTGTATTCCAACCTCTCCCGGAAATCCTCCACTTGTAACCCAAAATAGATCAAAAGGCAAACCATTACATAATGGCACTATAACATCTACAGGTCCGGTTCCGCTAGGAAGGTTTAATGTTGCAACAACAATTCCATTTTGTCTAACTTGCATAAATGCTCCTTCCCAACCTAAGAAATCATCCGTTAATCTAAAAATATAATCACACTGCTCAGAAGCCTCACAAATAGTTGTATTAAACAGAAATGGTCCAGACCAAGCACTAAATGTTCCGTCACCACAATCTGCTCTCACATAATATTGATAAGCAGTTGATTCGGTTAAACCATCTGCTAAAAAGTTTGAGTTTGTATCTGCTGTTTCACCTGAACCACTTGGTATTGGAGAACCTGCAGGTTGCACAGCAACTTCCCATGATGTGGCACCACTTGGGTTAGACCACGATAATTCTGCACTGGTCTGACCAATATTGTCTGCCGAAAGTGATGCAGGAGGTGGGCAATTAACTACTTGTAATGTTAACGTATATGCAACACTCTGCGGTGTAGCCCAAGTTGAAATAACAATGTAGTATGTTTGACCAGCTGTAACTGGCAAGTCTATAACCCTTGGTGTTTGATCACTGCTTGCTACACCAGCAATACAACTAACTCCAACATTATCACAACTATTATAAACAAATAAACCAGAATATGTTCCGGTAGGTGTCATTGTAATATTTACAACGCCATTATTTTGAGCGGTAAACGAATAAAAAACATCGTCACCATTTAAAAAGCCGTTATCACTTCCACATCCTGTTCCGGGAGTTCCACTCACATCATCACCATATGTAGATGTGTTGTCTGTTGTAGAATAGGGTAATGTTGCTATCTGTATAGGAGCATTACAAGTTTGACCCGGAGACGTTGTTAAAAAGTTTGCAGGCCCAACCCAATCACTATTACTTTCATCACAAACAGCTCTAACAAACACTTGATACTGAGTTGATTCAGACAATCCAGTTGCATTAAATGTAGTTCCTGTAACTGTTTCACCTGAACCGGTTGCTGTATTGGGAAATTCTACAATTTCAACTTCAAATTGAGAAGCTCCCCCCGGGTTATCCCAAGTAATAGTTGCTCCGTCTAATGAAATTCCTCCAACTTGAATATTTGTAGGTTCTAAACATCGCTCTACCAAACGAACATCGTCAAGAATCCATCTATCTCCAGTTGGAGTTGTAGTTGGTTGATTAACTAACATTACAAAAGCAATGTAAATGTCTTGGCCGGCATATCCGGCTAGAGCAAGATCTACTGTCTTCTCTTCACAAATATTGAAGATCACATTTAATTGTGCTTCAGTCCACTGAGCTACAATTTGGAAACCACTGGTTTGAGAAACAGTAGAAACTCTAATTTGATATGTTGTGTTATCAAATCCATTAATTGTTGAACGCGTTGAAAAGAGCAATTGTCCATTAGTAGGTACGGTTACTTGATTGGTTACTAACCATTTTTCAGAGGTGTTACCAACGCCAATGTTTTCCCTTCCGTTAACATAAGCAGAAACTGAACCCTCACAAATGGTAGGCGGTGTTGTTACTGTTGAAATGGTAGTCCATAAATTGGCTCCAAACGAATTGTTATATACTGCCCATCCGGCGGGAATTCCACCCTCAAAATTTTCTTGAGAGTAAGAAATCGTCCCGGTCAGTAAAAACAACAGTAATAATAAAGTAATTTTTTTCATAAAATAAAGAAGTTTAGGTTGTTGTTCTCGAATGACCAAAATAGTAATTATTCTTAAATATTTCTTAATGAAAGAGCGATTATTATCTGATACACAATAAAATTCACAAAAAGTAATTAAAATGTTTGTTATTTCACAAAAGCATATTTTGAGAAAAAATAAAATTAATTTTTAAGTATTTAGTATATTTGGCTATTAAATAGTTAGTTTGAAAACACAAATTTATTTCGCGTCTGATCAACATTTTGGTGCTCCAACTCCTGAAGCCAGTTTTCCCAGAGAACAAAAATTTGTGGCTTGGTTGGAAGAAATCAAACACGATGCTTCCGCAATTTTTTTATTAGGGGATTTGTTCGATTTTTGGTTCGAATATAAAACGGTTGTACCAAAAGGATTTGTACGTGTTTTAGGAAAATTAGCCGAACTTCGCGACAGCGGAATTCCGATTTATTTTTTTGTGGGTAATCACGATTTATGGATGAGTGATTATTTTGAAAAGGAATTAAATATTCCCGTTTTTCATAATAATCAAGAATATACGTTTAACGGAAAAACTTTTTTAATTGGTCACGGCGACGGAAAAGGTCCTGGCGATAAAGGCTACAAACGAATGAAAAAAGTATTTACCAATTCGTTTTCAAAATGGCTGTTCAGATGGTTGCATCCGGATATTGGTGTGAAACTGGCTCAATATTTATCTGTAAAAAACAAATTAATTTCCGGCGACGAAGATGTCAAATTTTTAGGAGAAGAAAACGAATGGTTAGTTCAATATGCCAAACGAAAACTCACTTTCAAACATTATAATTACTTTATTTTTGGACACCGTCATTTACCTATGCAATTGGAAGTTGGAGAAAATTCAACTTACATAAACCTAGGCGATTGGATTGGCTATTTTACGTATGGTGTTTTTGATGGAGAAAAATTTGAGCTGAAAGAATTCAAACACTAACGAATATCTTTCGCTCTTAATTGTACCGTAACATTTCCGTTAAATTCATTCTCATCAATGCAAAAAGCAATTTCAAACGGTTGATGATTTTGGGTTAATTCTAATTTTTTTCCTAAACCAAAACCAATTACGCCAAAACCTTCAGAATTAGTTTGTTTTACGAATAATTTCAAATGTTCTTCTTGCTGACCGATGGCTTTTCCGTAACCGGTATCCACGACATTTTTTGCCACAAAAACCGGCGTCATATTTTCAGGGCCAAAAGGTTCAAATTGATTCAAAAGACGAATTAATTTCGGATTGATATCGGTCAAATCCATTTCAGCATCAATTAAAATTTCAGGAATTAACAAATCAGGATGAATCGTCTCCTGAACTACTTTTTCAAACGCTTCTTTAAATTTTAGATAATTTTCTTCTTTCAACGTCATTCCGGCGGCATACATATGTCCGCCAAATTGTTCCAAATGTTCCGAACATTTTTCTAAGGCATTGTAAACATCAAAATCTTTAACAGAACGAGCCGAAGCCGCTAATTTATCGCCACTTTTCGTAAAAACTAAAGTCGGTCTGTAATACGTTTCCGTTAACCGCGAAGCCACAATTCCAATTACACCTTTATGCCAATTTTCATTATAAACAACGGTTGTAAATTTTTCTTTCTCATTATTATCTTCAATTTGAGCAAGTGCTTCAATAGTAATTTTTTTATCTAAATCTTTTCGGTCTACATTATATCCTTCAATTTCTGAAGCAAATTGTTGTGCTTGTTCTAAGTTAAATTCAGTCAATAATTCCACCGCGTGATTGCCGTGCTTAATTCTTCCGGCCGCATTAATTCGGGGAGCAATGATAAAAACGACATCAGTAATCGTGAGAACTTTTTTCTTTACATTTTGAATCAACGCTTTAATTCCGGGTCGTGGATTTGCATTAATCACTTCCAAACCAAATTTGGCTAAGATGCGATTTTCACCCGTCATCGGAACAATATCTGCTGCAATCGCTGTGGCAACTAAATCTAAATACGGAATCAAATCATCAATTGAATCGCCGTTATTTTGTGCTAAGGCTTGAATCAATTTAAAACCAACTCCGCATCCGCAAAGTTCATCATACGGATAAAAACAATCATTTCTTTTTGGGTCTAAAACGGCAATGGCTTCGGGTAAATTTTCACCAGGTCTGTGGTGATCACAAATGATGAAATCAATATTTTTTTCCTTCGCATACGCCACGTGATCGATTGATTTTATTCCGCAATCTAAGGCAATAATCAATGAAAAACCATTGTCGTCGGCAAAGTCAATTCCTTTATATGAAATACCATAACCTTCATCATAGCGATCCGGAATATAGGTTGCAATATTAGGATAAATCGTTTTTAAATAGGAAGAAACCAATGAAACAGCCGTTGTTCCATCCACATCATAATCACCAAAAACTAGAATATTTTCTTGATCAGAAATGGCTTTCTCTATCCGATGAACGGCTTTGTCCATATCTTTCATCAAATACGGATCGTGCAAATCATCTAATGTAGGTCTGAAAAACTGTTTCGCTTGTTCAAAGGTAGAAATTCCTCTTTGTATTAAAAGTGAAGCTACCAGTTCGCTTATATTGAGTTCTGAAGCTAATTGCGAAACCAAATGAGGTTCCGGCTCGGGTTTGATTGTCCAACGCATATTAAATTGATTTTGAATGGCTTATACTGCAGGATGAAATACGATTTTCACATCCACTTGAGCAAATTTACGAAACATTTCCATTACTCCACAATATTTTTCTACAGATAAATTGACAATTTTTTGTAATTTCTCTTCTTCTAAATCATTACCATAAAAATGATAAACCACCCGAACAGTATGATAATATTTTGGATGTTCCTCAGTTAAATCACCTTCAACATCGATGTGAAATGAATGTACAGCAACTTTCATTTTGGGCATTAAAGAAGCCACATCCATTCCTGTGCAACCTGCCAACGCATCTAACATCAACGCTTTTGGACGAAGTCCGTTATCGGTTCCGCCGATTTCTAAATCGCCATCAATTCTGAAATTCCCTCCCGGATTGGTGGCTTCAAATGCCATTCCGCCTAACCATTTTGTAGAAATTTGATGTGTCATTTTGATTTTTTCTTTCAAAGATACTATTTTTTTAAAATGTGAAAGAGTATGGAAAAATTTGTATATTTGCATAATATTTGTTTCATTAATGATTAAAATTGACTATAATGTATCAAAATAGTTACAATAAAAATTGGTATGCTATGACAGACGCTGTTGTAGTTCAAACACTTTGTGCCAGTTTGAAGCAAATGCGTCTTAATAAAAATATTTCGCAGGAAGAACTTGCTGAACAATGTGGCTTGAGCCGAATTACCATCAGCCGTTTGGAGTCTGGAAAAGCGATTAATTTGCTCACGATGGTTCAAGTTTTGCGAGCATTAGGAAAACTGGATTTACTTAATCATCTCAATGAAGAACCGGAAATTAGTCCACTACAAGTGATGGAAGAACGTTCAAAATACCGTAAAAAAGCCTCTCCATCTAAATAAGTATGAATACGATTGCTTCTATAATAATCTGGAATCGCAAAGTTGGTGCGGTGCTTTGGGACGAATCAAAGAATAGTGGCGTTTTTGAATTTGATAAGAGCTTCGTCAATTCAGGATTGGATTTATCTCCAATTACATTACCATTATCCGAAGCCAAAAAAGGACGAAGGGTTTTTTCCTTTCCGTTTCTAAATTTTGAAACGTTCAAAGGCTTGCCGGGTTTGTTAGCAGACAGTTTGCCTGACAAATTCGGAAATCAAGTTATTGATGCTTGGTTGGCCCAACAAGGTCTTTCGGCACAAAGTTTTAATCCCGTTGATCGCCTTTGTTACATTGGTAAACGCGGTATGGGAGCTTTGGAATTTGAACCTGAATCCGGTTTGCAAGTGATTCCTTCGAACACGTTGGCCATTGAAGCATTGGTTGAATTTGCCAAAGAAGTTCTAGCTGAAAGAGCCTCGTTTAAAACTAATTTGCAAACGGAAAGTGGTTTTTCAGACATTCTTCAAGTGGGCAGTTCTGCCGGTGGTGCTCGTGCCAAAGCCATTATTGCCTACAATCAAAAAACAGGTGAAGTTCGTTCAGGGCAAATTGATGGTTTAGACGGTTTTGATTATTGGTTAATAAAATTTGATGGTGTGACCAATCATCAATTGGGTGATCCAAAAGGATATGGAAACATTGAATATGCTTATTATTTGATGGCAACCGCTGCCGGAATCAACATGATGGAAAGCGAATTGAAAATAGAAAATCAGAGAGCTCATTTTATGACCAAACGTTTTGATAGACAAAACAATCAGAAATTACATATGCAAACGTTGTGTGGTTTGGCTCATTTTGATTATAATATGCCGGGATCCTATTCGTATGAACAGGCCTTGATGGTAATGCGACAGATGCAATTGCCTTATCCCGATATGGAGGAATTATACCGAAGAATGCTATTTAATGTGATGGCCAGAAATCAAGATGACCACACAAAAAACATTTCTTTTTTGATGAATTCGGATGGAAAATGGTCGCTTTCTCCGGCTTATGATGTTACTTTTGCTTTCAATCCGTCAAATTTTTGGTTGAAAGCTCATCAAATGACCATTAATGGGAAAAAAGAAAATATCGAGCTGAATGATGTTTTATCGCTAGCAAAAAACGTCAACATCAAAAAACCACATCAAATTATTGAAGAATGTCGTGAAGCGATTTTAAATTGGGATGAATTTGCCGAAAAAGCATTAATTCCTTCAACACAACAAAAAGAAATAAAAAGCTTGTTTAATTTATTGATGTAGCTTTATTGTTTCGTTAAGGCTAAAAATAAGCTATAATGAAACATTTTTGTAACATTTATTTTTATGATTTTCCGCCAACTACGACCACAATTTCTCCTTTGGCCGGTTTAGCTTCAAAATGTTTTAAAACATCTGCTGCTGTTCCGCGAACGGTTTCTTCGTGCAATTTTGATAATTCTCTTGAAACGGAAACTGTTCTTTCTGCACCAAAGTACTGTACAAATTCGGCTAAGGTTTTGTTTAATTTATGTGGTGAAACGTAGAAAATCATCGTTCTGACTTCATCCGCTAAAGCTAAAAACCGCGTTTGTCTTCCTTTTTTATCAGGTAAAAAACCTTCAAACACGAATTTATCGTTTGGCAAACCGCTGTTCACTAAAGCGGGAACAAAAGCGGTTGCTCCGGGCAAACATTCTACTTCAATATTATTTTCAACACAAGCTCGGGTGAGTAAAAATCCGGGGTCGGAAATGGCTGGCGTTCCGGCATCAGAAATCAATGCAATGGTTTCTCCGGCTTGCAAACGTTTGATCAAACCTTCAACCGTTTTGTGCTCGTTATGCATATGGTGACTTTGCATGTGCGTTCCAATCTCGAAATGCTTCAATAATTTTCCGCTGTTTCGAGTGTCTTCGGCTAAGATGCAATCTACTTCTTTGAGCACTTTAATGGCTCTAAAAGTCATATCTTCTAAGTTGCCGATGGGTGTGGGAACGATGTAGAGTTTGCTCATGGTTAATGGGAAGAATTTATACTTAAACCTAAATTTATAATGGAAAAAAAATTAGTATTTAATTTTTGATGAATTTATTTTCATTTGATGTTTTCATAGTTTTTATGAAGTCTTTTTCCGAATAATAAATAGATTCTTTAAAAGATAATCTACAATTTGATTATTAATAAAATGTGAATTGTAATAGTCTAATGAAAATTGAGTATGAAATTATGTTGAAAAAAAAAGGTTGCAAATACAGAACAGTACTAAATTTTAGCTGAAACACTAATGGTTTCAAACTGCTTTTGAGTGTTGTATTTTCTTTCGGGATATTCAATTTTTATGTGTTTTAGCATTTGTTCAGCTACTTTTTCAACAACTGTAACGGCTACACTATTGCCAAATTGCTGATATGCTTGGTTATCCGATACTGGAATTACAAAATTATCAGGAAAACCTTGAAGCCTTCCAGCTTCTCTAGGGGTTAGTTTTCTCGGGTTTTTACCATTTTGTTCAATCAAAATTTCGCTACCATCTTTATAATATCTTGCAGAAATAGTATTTGTATATTCGGAATTCTCATTTACTAATCCAAAACCAAAACCTTTACCTTTTTCTTTATTAGCAATTTTTCTTCTTTGATGTCCTTCCCAAAGTTTGTCCGAAATGGTATATTTTTTATCAACGTTTGTGTCTAAAATATCTCCAACTTTCGTGGGGGTTTTTAAAGGTTTTGGAAATTCAAACTTTACTGAATTGTCCAAAAAACCAACGATATAAATTCTTTCTCTATTTTGTGGCAAACCAAATTCTCTAGCTTTTAAAACTTCGTATTGAACATTTTCATAACCAATATTCTTTAAGTGTTCAATGATTGTCTTTAAAGTATTTCCTTTATCGTGTCCTTTAAGCTGCTTCACATTTTCAAGAAGAAATGCTTGAGGTTTTTTTGCAATTAAAATTCTTTCAATGTCAAAAAACAGAGTTCCTCTAGTATCAGAAAATCCTTTTTTTAATCCTGCTTGTGAAAATGGTTGACAGGGAAATCCTGCTAATAAAATATCGTGTTCAGGAATTAAATTTTCATTTATTTTTGTAATGTCTCCATGGATAATTAAATCATCAAAATTTGAGGTATAAGTTTGTACAGAGTATTTATTCCATTCACTTGTAAAAACACAATCAATATTAAAGTTTGAAGCTTTTTCAAACCCTAATCTAATTCCACCAATACCTGCAAAAAGGTCAATTATTTTTAATTTACTTGTTTTCATTCCAGAATTTTAAGATGTTAGGAATTTCGTCAAATAGATAAGCTTCAAAGCTTATTATATTTTTCATTGATTTCAATGAATCAGAATTAGCAACCCAATCATACGTCACCACAATAATATTGTGATTAGCCATTTCTTGAGCCTTGCTTTTTGAGATATTTTCGTCAGCTGTTAGAAGATGAATTTCTGGTATTTTTGTTCTTTCAATTTCTTCTGCTACTTCTTGCCAACGTTCTCTCAATGAAGTTTTCATTGTCCCAATTATTGTTTTATTTCTCCTTTCAGCATAGCATTTTATGTTAGGTAAAATTGAATCAACCTTTTTGCCTAAACCAAGACTATCAAAAGTCTTTCTACCAACTTTGCTTTGAGAATCATATTCATAACCTAAACTTTCGTAAATTTTATAAATAATAGCTTCAAAACTTTTTCCAGCTCTCGAACGTCGTGATTGTGTATTGCTTAATGATAGTCTATAAACGTATGGAAACACTCTTCCTGCGTATTCTCCACATATTTCTTTAATACTTTCAATAAGTTCATTTCCTTTTTTCTCTGCAATATTTTGATTTAAAAGAACGTCTAATATTTCTTTCGGAGTTTCAAGTATTTTATGTAAATCACGCATTAAGATTGCATTAAAATTGACTTCATCCAAAAGATATTCTTGCCAAACAATTTCGCGAAGTTCGGAAATGCATTTGCTTACTTTTTTTGATTCTATTTGTTGTAAATAAACTTTGTTATCTTTTAAAACTAATGTAACAATTTCTTGCGAAGTCCTTATATATTTCGTTCTATATTGTCTTATCAAAGCATCGAACTTATCAAGTTCTGATTTTGGAATATCAATTATAACCGGAATATTATTTTTAGGTTCCACTTCTTATTTACGTTTTAGCGAATTTAGGTAAAATATTTTAGAGTTTCTATTTTCTGCAAATTTTGGTGCTACAAAAAAGTAATTCATTAACAACAAGATTGCAGAGAAAACGTTTAAGAAAACTTCTTCTCCACCAAATTCATAAAACGATCCGCATATTCTTCTTTTCCTTCCCAATTGTTATAATCGGGTTTCACCATATCTACAATAAATTGCTGTACTTCTTCAAACGAATCGTAGGTGCTGATTTGCGAAATCACACGGTTAAAATCTTCGTTGCTTCCACCAAACAAGTGTTTTACAAAAGCAATTCGATCATTTAAACCAATGTTAATTCCTTTGATTAATGTATCGTTTAACGAGGATATTTTGTGTTCGGTTTTAATGGTATAAGTCTCGGTAGTCGTTTCTATTTTTACATCCGGAGTGATTACTTCTTCAACTTTTTCAAATGTAATTTCGGTAGTTTTTTCAACTTCCTGCGGGACATCATCCACTTTAACAAATTCAGGTTCTTTGTAACCGGAACCTAGTAAATCTTCAAACGAAATTTGTTTTTGTTCTAGTTTCGAAGATGGTTTTTCTTCTTCATCTGCCGCTAATTCAAACATCGGATTAAATAACGGTTCTTGTTTTTCTTCTTTTATTTCTTCGTGAACAGGTTCTTCTTTTTCTTCAGTAGCTTCCTCTTGAACTTCGGTTTCTTCTTTTTGAGTTACTACTTCTTCTTTTTCCTCAATAGCTTCTTCTTGAACTTCAGTTTCTTCCTTTTGAGTTACAATTTCCTCAGTTTCCTCTTTTTCTTCAAGAGCTTCTACTTGCACTTCGGTTTCTTCGTCTTGTGCAACAACTTGTTGAGCAACTTCTTCTTCTGTTTCTTCTTCAGCAACAGTTTCAGCAGGAACTTCTGCTTTAACTTCCTCTTCTTTCACAACAACTTCCGGTTGAGAAGGAGCTTCGGCAAACAGTTTTTCTTCTAATTCTTCTTCCGAAATCTCATTTTTCAACACATTGATATTTTCCTCATAAAAACGAAGAACGGCTAATTTTTCAACTAATTTTTGAGCTTCTTGATGCAATAGAACGACATCTTCTTTCCCTTTTAATTTTAAAACACGGTGTGCAATACTAATTAAATCTGCTTCTAACTTTTTCTTCATAACTTTTAAAATTATATTGAATTTAGCGACTGGAATTTTATAAATTTGTTTCTGATACAAAATAACATAAAATATGTTATTCTTTAGCTAAGAAAAGTATAAAATGTTTCTTGAAAATACCGTAAATCATAAAGAACAATTTGGCTGGATTGAAGTAATCTGCGGTTCGATGTTCTCCGGAAAGACCGAAGAACTCATCCGCCGACTCAAAAGAGCTCAGTTTGCCAAGCAAAAAGTCGAGATTTTTAAACCCGCCATCGATACGCGTTATCACGATGAAATGGTGGTTTCGCACGACTCAAATGAAATTCGTTCTACACCCGTTCCCGCCGCCGCCAATATCCGTATTTTGGCTCAAGGTTGCGATGTGGTTGGTATTGATGAAGCTCAGTTTTTTGATGATGAAATTGTGACCATTTGCAATGATTTAGCCAATTCAGGCATTCGCGTAATCGTAGCCGGATTGGATATGGATTTTAAAGGAAACCCTTTTGGCCCTATGCCGGCATTGATGGCAACAGCCGAATACGTGACCAAAGTGCACGCCGTTTGCACCCGAACCGGAAATTTGGCCAATTATAGTTTCAGAAAAGCAGACAACGATAAATTAGTGATGCTTGGCGAAACCGAAGAATACGAACCGTTGAGCAGAGCCGCCTATTATCACGCATTGCGTGAACAAGCCGAACACAAAACAGAAGCTGAAAACAAACCAAAACCGTAACCAGTGAGTCTCGTTCTAAACGATATTATTCCTCAACTAAACGCTGAATTTTTCGGAAATCATCCTGATAACAGTATTCAAAACGTTTCCATAGACAGCCGTTCGTTTCAAAACAACAAATACACCTTGTTTTTTGTTTAATCGGACCCAATAATAACGGGCATACTTATATTAATGAACTCATTGAAAAAGGCGTTACCAATTTTGTGGTTTCTGAAAATGTTGATTTAATTGAAGGTGTCAATTTTCTAAAAGTAGAAGACACGTTGCTTGCTCTTCAACAATTTGCGGCTTTTTATCGAAAAAAATTTAGTTTTCCAATTATTGGTATCACCGGAAGTAATGGAAAAACCATCGTAAAAGAATGGCTTAATTTTTTATTAAGTCCTGATTATAACATCATCCGAAGTCCAAAAAGTTACAATTCACAAGTGGGTGTGCCGCTTTCTGTGATTGGGATTAACGAACAACATAATTTAGGCATTTTTGAAGCTGGAATTTCAACTGTCAACGAAATGCAATTTCTTGAACCGATTATTCAACCCACCATCGGAATTCTGACCAATATTGGTTCTGCTCACGATGAAGGTTTTGAAAATTTGGGTCAGAAAATCAAAGAAAAATTAAAACTTTTTTCGAATGTTGACGTATTGATTTACAACAAAAATAAATCGATTGATGCTTTTCTAAATCCAAAAATAAAGACTTTTTCGTGGAGTTCGAGTGATAAATCGGCGGATGTTTTGGTTCATCATAAAACCACGAACGACAAAACGTGTTTGAATGTAACGTATAATAAAACGTGTTTCAAAATCAGCATTCCGTTTTCAGATGAAGCTTCAATTGAAAATGTGATTCAATGTTTGATGGTGCTTTTTTATTTTAACTATGATTTAGATACGATTCAAAATCGTCTTTTGCTTTTATATCCAATCGAAATGCGATTAAAAGTCAAGAAAGGAATCAACAATACAACCTTGATTGACGACAGTTACAGTTCCGATTTTCAATCGCTAAAAATAGCATTGGACTTTTTGGAAAATCAAAAACAACATCATAAAAAAACATTGATTTTGTCTGATATTTTTCAGAGCGGATTGCAAAATGATGAGTTGTATTCGCGAGTTTCACAAATGGTTATTTCCAACAAAATCAGTCGTGTAATTGGTGTGGGCGAAACCATTTCAAACTATAAAAATAAATTTCTAAACGGAATTACCTTTGCCACTCAAGCCGAATTTCTATCTCATTTTGAAAGTTTGAATTTTGAAAACGAAACGATTCTCATCAAAGGAGCACGAAGTTTTCATTTTGAAGAAATTGTCTCGTTGTTAGAAGAAAAAACACATGAAACAGTTTTGGAAATTAACCTGAATGCCATTTCACACAACTTAAATTTTTATAAAGCCAAACTTGAACCTGAAACCAAAATGATGGTGATGGTCAAAGCGTTTGGATATGGAAACGGCGGTTTAGAAATTGCCAAATTGCTCGAATATCACAAAGTGGATTATTTAGGTGTGGCATTCGCCGATGAAGGAATTTCACTCAAAAGCAATGGAATTCAATTGCCAATTATGGTTTTAAATCCGGAATCAACCAGTTTTGAAGCCATCATTCAACATCAATTGGAACCCGAAATTTATAGTTTGAAAGGATTGAATGCCTTTTTAAAAATTGCCAGACAAAAACATTTAAAACATTTTCCGATTCATCTGAAAATTGATACCGGAATGCATCGATTGGGTTTTGATGAAATACATTTGGAAGAATTAATTTCAATCTTAAAAAACTGCAAAACAGTTCAAGTGAAAAGCATTTTGTCGCACATGGCAACAAGCGATGATTTAGCACATAACGAATTTGCTTTGGAACAAATTGAAAAGTTCAATCGCATTTCTACCTATATAAGTAAGGAATTAGAAATTAGTTCGATTCGGCATATTTTAAATACTTCGGGAATTTCAAATTATCCGCAAGCACAATTCGATATGGTTCGATTGGGAATTGGTTTGTATGGCATTTCAAACGATGCCAACGAGCAAAAGTTTTTGGAAAATGTGGGAACTTTAAAATCCATTATCTCCCAAGTCAGAACCATTCAAGCGGGCGAAAGTGTGGGTTATGGCCGACGATTTGTGGCTGAAAAAGAAACCCGAATCGCCACCATTCCAATTGGTTATGCCGACGGAATTAGAAGAAGTTGGGGCAACGGTCTTGGTTTTGGGATGATAAACAACCAAAAAGCCACGATTGTTGGCAGTGTTTGTATGGATATGTTGATGGTAGATGTCACCACCATTCCGTGTATTGAAGGAAATGAAGTGATTGTTTTAGGCGAAAATCCTTCTGTTACTTTTATGGCAAATCAATTGAATACGATTCCTTATGAAATTCTGACCGGAATTTCGCAACGCGTAAAAAGAATTTTTTACAGAGAATAAATTTTTGTAGAAGATGTTAAAATTTTAACTAACTTCGTTTTACAAACTTTTAAAACAACTAAATATGTTTAAAGAATTCAAGAATTTCATCATGACAGGAAACGTAATTGAATTTGCGGTTGCTGTAATTATGGCTGGAGCTGTTGGTGCTGTAGTCAACGGATTTGTGAGCGACATCGTTATGCCTATTGTAGGAATGTTAACCGGGGGTGTTGATTTTTCTGAAATGAAAGTAGTTTTACAAGCTGCTGTAGCAGAATCTGAAGGTGTTGCCGCCGTTCCCGAAGTTGCCATTCGTTGGGGTGCTTGGGTAAATACCTTAGTTAATTTAGTTATTGTTGGTTTTGTAATGTTTATGATAATTAAGGCTTACAACAAAATGAGAAAGCCAAAAGAAGAGGCTCCTGCTCCACCAGCCGGACCAACGCAAGAGCAATTGCTAACAGAAATTAGAGATTTATTAAAAAAATAGACGTTCCGCTACATTATATATTCTAACTAAACCCCTTGCCGAAAACAAGGGGTATTTTTACAAATTGTTTTAAATATAACAATTTGTTATTTTTTGTTAAAGCCATTTTTCACAACAATTAATTCTATACTTTTGCATAAGTTTTAACCTTTTAAATAATTAGTATGAGAGTTGCCGTTGTTGGTGCTACCGGAATGGTAGGCGAAGTAATGCTTCAAGTTTTAGCAGAAAGAAATTTTCCGATTACGGAATTAATTCCGGTTGCTTCTGAAAAGTCGGTTGGAAAAGAAATTGAATTCAAAGGAAATAAATATAAGGTGGTTGGATTGCAAACAGCTGTAGAAATGCGTCCCGATATTGCCTTATTTTCTGCCGGTGGTGAAACTTCATTAGCTTGGGCACCCAAATTTGCTGAAGCAGGCACAACCGTTATCGACAATTCTTCCGCTTGGCGAATGGATCCTACTAAAAAATTAGTGGTTCCTGAAATCAATGCTTCGGAACTAACCAAAGAAGATAAAATTATTGCTAATCCAAACTGTTCAACGATTCAAATGGTGATGGTTTTGAATCCATTACATAAAAAATACAACGTAAAACGAGTGATTGTTTCCACCTATCAATCCATTACCGGAACGGGTGTAAAAGCGGTTCAACAATTGGAAAATGAATATGCCGGTGTGAAAGGCGAAATGGCGTATCCGTATCCAATTCACCGAAATGCCATCCCGCAATGTGATGTGTTTGAAGACAACGGCTACACCAAAGAAGAAATGAAATTGGTTCGTGAAACCCAAAAAATTATGGGCGACAGAAGCATTGCCGTGACTGCAACTGCTATCCGAATTCCTGTTGTCGGCGGACACAGTGAAGCCGTAAATGTTGAATTTTCAAATGATTTTGATGTGAATGAAGTGCGTTCGATTTTACACAACACTTCGGGCGTTACCGTTCAAGATAATTTAGACACCAAAACCTATCCAATGCCAATTTATGCACAAGGAAAAGATGATGTTTTTGTCGGTAGAATTCGCCGTGATGAAAGTCAGCCGAACACGTTAAATATGTGGATTGTGGCCGATAATTTGCGTAAAGGTGCAGCAACAAATACAGTGCAAATTGCGGAGTATTTGGTGGAGAATAAATTAGTTTAAGATAATTGTATTATAGTTAGAAGCTCCTTTTTAGGGGCTTTTTTTGTTTGTTGTTTGGAAAGAATTCTTAACATAACAATATATTGAATAATTTTTGTTATTTTTAATTAAATTTGTTACTTATAAACATTTGAAAATATGACTTTAATAATAAATAAATCCAACTCCAAAAACATAGCTAAGCTTTTGACGGAAAAATTAAAAAAAGAACCAAAAAAGGGAAATTTAGCCAAACATTTTGGGAAATTGAAGAGAAATTTAGATGGCTTGAACTATCAGACCAAAATAAGAGAAAATGAAGATTGATTTTATAGCTGATACAAATTTCTTGGTTTACATTCACGAAGGAAATCCTAACGTAGAACCTTTTTTGAACTATAATTTTGGAATGTCTTTTATTTCAGAAGTTGAATTACTTGGTTTTAAAGGAATCAAAAAAACTGAAGAAATAAAATTAAAAGAATTAATAAGCGACACCTTTAATATAGATTGGAATTTAAAAATCAAAGAACAAACTATTGAATTAAGAAAAAAGTATAATATAAAATTACCTGACGCGATTATTGCTTCAACATCTCTGGTATATGGATTACCTTTGGTAACCGCTGATAAAGGATTTTCAAAAATAGATGAGTTAGATTTAATATTAGTTGAATTTTAAAGATAAAACTATCTTAGTTAGAAGCTCCTTTTTAGGGGCTTTTTTTGCTTGTTGTTTTGGAAAGAATTCCTAATACTATTAATTGTTTGTTATTTTTATTTAAATTTATGTTCCGCAAAGTCGGGAGACATTTGCGGAGCTTTGTGCTATTAAGAAGACTTTGCGGAGCGGGGTGAGGAATAATTAAATTTTTTATTAGATTTATATTTTTAATCCTATTGAAATTTTATGAAAAAATATAAATTCAAAATGTATAGCAGAAAATATCTTATTAGACCAATTCTTTTTTGGCTAATAGGGCCATTTATATTAATGATAATAATCTATATGCTCAAAGGTTATAGTATTCAAACATTATCAAGTTCATATCTAATTTCAATTTTCACTTTAATTCCTTTTTTTCCTCTATTAGTATTTATTTTCTTTTTCAATTACAAAAAACATAATGGTAAATCAACATTTTCATTAACAGATAACTATAAAAAATTCAATTATAAAGACTTAAATAGTGAAATCATTTTTGAAAATAGTGACATAAAAAAAATATTTGTTTACTTCAGCTACCCTGAATATGAAAAACGCACAATTACAGCTTTTTGGACAGAATATTATTATGTCAAAATTGTATTAAAAAACGAAAACAATATTATAATTACTTGTTTACTATCTGATGAAATTATTAATTACTTAGACAGATCAAAAATAATTTATAAAAAAAAGTTTTTTCCCTTAATTAAATAAAATTTTTAGTTTTCCACACAAACTCCCCCCGCTCCGCAAAGTGTTCTAGTAAAAATTCCCTATGAAAAGCTCCGCAAATGTCTCCCGACTTTGCGGAATTTAAAAAAGTATTAATAGCCCTAAAACTTCACAAATTTTTACTATTTTTATTTAAAAATTTACACGCCATGAAAGAAGGATATGTTATTAGAGACCAAAATTTGCCACACTTTTTAACCGCCACAATTGTCGACTGGGTCGATGTTTTTTCCAGAAAATCATATCGAGATTGTGTTATTGAATGTTTAGACTATTGCATCAAAAACAAAGGAATGATTTTATATAGTTATGTGATTATGACGAATCACATTCACATGATTGTTCAGTCAAAAGAAGGTAAATTGTCTGATTTAATTCGTGATTTTAAGAAATATACCTCAAAAACCATACTTGAGAAAATTCAGTCTGAACCTGAAAGCAGAAGAGAATGGATGTTAGAACGTTTTCAATTGGCAACAAAGACTCATATCAGAAATAAAAATTTTCAATTTTGGCAATTAGGAAATCATGCAGAAGAAATTTACTCAGAGAAGTTTATGTGGTCAAAAATTGACTATATTCATTTAAACCCCCGCTCCGCAAAGTGTTCTAGTAAAAATTCCCTATGAAAAGCTCCGCAAATGTCCCCCGCTCCGCAAAGTGTTCTAGTAAAAATTCCCTATGAAAAGCTCCGCAAATGTCTCCCGACTTTGCGGAATTTAAAAAAGTATTAATAGCCCTAAAACTTCACAAATTTTTACTATTTTTATTTAAAAATTTACACGCCATGAAAGAAGGATATGTTATTAGAGACCAAAATTTGCCACACTTTTTAACCGCCACAATTGTCGACTGGGTCGATGTTTTTTCCAGAAAATCATATCGAGATTGTGTTATTGAATGTTTAGACTATTGCATCAAAAACAAAGGAATGATTTTATATAGTTATGTGATTATGACGAATCACATTCACATGATTGTTCAGTCAAAAGAAGGTAAATTGTCTGATTTAATTCGTGATTTTAAGAAATATACCTCAAAAACCATACTTGAGAAAATTCAGTCTGAACCTGAAAGCAGAAGAGAATGGATGTTAGAACGTTTTCAATTGGCAACAAAGACTCATATCAGAAATAAAAATTTTCAATTTTGGCAATTAGGAAATCATGCAGAAGAAATTTACTCAGAGAAGTTTATGTGGTCAAAAATTGACTATATTCATTTAAATCCTGTTCGTGCAGGATTAGTTGAAAAAGCAGCTCACTATCTCTATTCAAGTGCTTCAAATTATGTGCATAATGAAGGAATAATTAAAATTGAGTTGGTTGACATTCCTCTAAATAGCAAATTAAACCTCAATTCATTTATGAAAGACATTAGTTGTGATAACTTACATTCCGCAAAGTCGGGAGACATTTGCGGAGCTTTGTGCTATTAAGAAGACTTTGCGGAGCGGGATTAAAAAATGAAAAAATATCAAACTTTTATATTGTTGCTATTATTGTTGAATTCGTGAAAAAAAATGAAAAAATGGAGTACTCCCCTCAAAACTTTTTGAATGTAAATAAATTAGATCAAAATGAATATATTATAATATCATCAGATGAATTCACTATTGTACCTCCACTTAGTGTTGTAAAGCAAAAAGGTTATGAAATGAAGTCATTTGACTATTCAAAAGTAGATATAAATAATTTTCCAAAGATTAAAGAACTTGTTTTTTATAATCATTTTGTTGAATGTCTACTTAATAATGTTTATCAAGCGAATCAATTGGAAAGCATACAAATTAAATACTGTACAAATGTGGATTTTGAAAAAGAAATTAAAAAAATTTTAAAAATAAAAATTTTAAAAATTTTAGATTTTCCCTCTCATTAATAGATGACGACAAATTTTTATTGTTCAAAGAGAATTTAAAAAATGTTGAAATTATATATTAATGCTAATTAAGAGGGTAATGTTCCATAATGAGTGATGAGCCTGCTCCGCAAAGAGTTTCGTGAAAAATGTTACTATGAAAAGCTCCGCAAATGTCTCCCGACTTTGCGGAAAGTGAATGAATAGAATACAAAACAAAATTTGAAACTCACCTTCGTAAAGTCTTCATAAAAAATTCACTTTAAGCACCTTTTTCCCTACCTTTGCACCCAATGAAAAAGAAATTAGCCATACTAAACCTGTATTTAATGTCGGCAGTGTTGTTCACAATACTGTTTCAGTCGTTGCATACCTACAGGCATTTGGTGGCTGATTATTTTGATGAAACCGAAGTCTGTCATCATTCGCACGATGGTTTTTCGCACCAACATTCGGAAGACAATTGTTCCGTTTGTGATTTTCATTTTTGGTTTTATCTACAACCCAATGCATTAACGTATCGATTTGATTTCCAAATCAAACCTGTTCCGTATTTGTATAAGGAACAAGCACAAATTTCTTCTTTTTCAGGTTCACTTTTTTCGCATCGCGGACCACCACAATCGGTTTAAAATCTCAGAAACAAAAAATAGTCATTTGCTACAAAATAGTAATGACTCAATGTGTTTTATATTTTGAACCAGAAAAATGCGATACTTTATTATCCTTTTCTTCTTGTTATGGTTTGGATTTTCGAGCTATGGTCAATTCACGCTAAGTGGAAAAATCACCAATGAAAAAAACCAACCGCTAACCGGAAGTCACATTCATACCAAGTACCTGAATACCGCCAGTAATCCAATTGGCGAATTCGAAATCAACGGTTTGCCCAAAGGTGAATTGCGGGTGTATATTTCCTATTTGGGATATAAAACCTGTGATACCTTAGTAGATATTACCGAAGATGTGGTGCTGAATGTGAAGTTGAAACCTTCCGAAACCACTTTGGAAGAAATTACGGTGAAGCAAAAAGTTACGCAAGTAAGCAACAGTTTAGCTGAACAGCAAATTTCTAAAGAATCGATGGAGCGAAACAGTTCCAAAACCTTGGCAGAAGCATTGAAAGAAGTCTCCGGTGTTTCCCTTTTAAGAACCGGAACGAGTATTGTAAAACCGGTTATTAACGGTTTGCACAGCAGTCGAGTTCCTATTTTTTCCAATCAAGTTCGGCTGGAAGATCAACAATGGGGAACCGAGCACGCTCCGAATTTTGATTTGAATTCCGCCGGAAAAATTTCGGTTATCAAAGGTGCTTCGGGTCTCCAATACAGCGGCGATGCTGTGGGCGGAATGGTTGTCATCGAATCAACTAACGTCAAGCAAGATACTTTATTTGGAAAAACAATGATCAGCGGTTCATCCAACGGTCGTGGCGGAACGATAAGTTCGAGCATTCACAAAGGAAATCCGGAAGGTTGGCGATGGAATGCGTTGGGAACGTTCACTTATTTTGGTGATCGAGAAGCTCCTGATTACATTTTATCCAATTCCGGAAATCGTGAACTGAATTTTTCGGGCGATGTTTCGTATGTGAAAGAAACCTATGAACTATCTGCTTTTTATAGTTTATACAATGCCACGATTGGTATTTTAAGTGCTTCGCATATTGGAAATGTGACGGATTTATACAATTCCATCAACAACCAAATTCCGTCTGTGATTAACGATTTTACGTATTCAATTCAACATCCAAAACAAGCCATTCAACATCATTTGGTGAAACTGAATTATTTGCAAAAGTTGGATGAAAGCAGTTCGATTTCCACTTTTTATTCGCTTCAATTTAATAAACGAAATGAGTTTGATTTGCGAAGAGATAATGAGAACAAAGCGGCTTTGGATTTGGAATTGACAACTCACTCACTTCAATCGGATTATAAAAAAGAGTGGAATCAATTTAGTTTGAAAACGGGAATTAGCGGGTTATTTCAAAACAATTTTGCCGATCCAAGAACCGGTGTCAGACCTTTAATTCCAACATATGTTCGTTTTGATGCCGGTTTGTATGGCGTTGGAACGTATGAAATCAAAGAAGATTTAGTTGTAGATGGTGGAGTTCGTTATGATTTTTCAACCATTGAAGCAACAAAATACTATTTGAAATCTCGTTGGATAGAACGCGGTTATCAAGCTGATTTTGGTAATATTATTGTGGGCGAAACTTCCGATCAATGGTTAACTAAGCCGCAATTTACATTTCACAACATTTCGGCGAGTTTGGGAATTCGGAAAGATTTTCAGTCGGAATGGAAATGGTTAAACAACATCAGTTTATCCAACAGAAATCCGAATCCTTCTGAATTTTTTTCCAATGGTTTGCATCATTCTACCGGACAAATTGAGTTGGGCGATTTACGTTTGAAAAAAGAAGAATCGATTAAATTTTCCTCTTCCTTATCAAAAAAATGGAATTCGTTTTCGATGGAAATCAATCCGTATTTTCATCATATTACCAACTTTATGTATCTTCGTCCTATTGGGTTTGAAACCACGATTCGAGGAGCTTTCCCCGTATGGGAATTTCAACAAACCAATGCTCGATTACTCGGGATTGATTTTCATTCGCAATGGAATATTTCATCCAATTGGCAACATAAATTTTCATTTGCTTATGTAAACGGTGAGGATTTAATTAAAAATCAACCTTTGATTGATATGCCACCGATGAACATTTCAACTTCCATACAATACAAAAAACCGGAGTGGAATGGATTGGTTTTAGAACTTCAATCGGAATCTGTTTTCCGTCAACATCGTTATCCCAACTTCAATTTTGAAACAGAGATTATCGTTGATGGCGAATTTGTTCCGGTTTTGGTTGATATCAGCACGCCGCCAAAAGCCTATCAATTGTTTCATTTTTATTCGGAAATGAAATTTAAAACGTTCAAAAAATTGGATACAACAATTGCTTTTTCAGTTCAAAATATTTTAAACATAAACTACCGTGACTACTTAAATCGTCAACGTTTTTTTGTTGATGAAATGGGTAGAAACATTCAATTACAATTAAAATTTAATTATTAAAAAACACAAAAATGAAAAATTTAAAAATGATGGCATTGGCCTTAACAACAATCTTCACATTAAATTCTTGCAGCAACGATGATTCTCCGGTTGTTGAAGAAGAATTAATCACAACATTAACCGCAACATTTGTGGGTGGCGGACAAACTATTACTTTAACTTCCAGAGATTTAGATGGCGATGGACCAAATGCTCCGGTAATTACCGTTAGTGGGAATTTTGCAGCAGAAACAACGTATTCCGGCTCTGTTCAATTTTTGAATGAATTGGAAAACCCAGCCGAAAATATCACTGAAGAAATCGAAGAGAAAGATTTGGAACACCAAGTTTTTTATCAAATTTCAAACAGTTTAGGAAACTTTACCTATTCCGATTTTGATACTGACGGAAATCCACTTGGTTTAGAATTTACCTTTACAACAGGAGCAAATCCGGGAACAGGAACAATCACAATTACACTAAGACATTTACCAAATAAAAATGCAGCAGGTGTTTCAGAAGGCAACATTACCAATGCCGGTGGTTCAACCGATGTTGAAGTTAGTTTTCCTGTAGTTGTTATTTAAAAAATATTTAAAAATTATCCTTTTAAACCAAACCTTACAAATGCTAAGGTTTGGTTTTTTTATTTCATTTTGTGAATTTTATAAATTATTTTTATTAATTTAGTTATTTTAATACTCTTTTTCAACTAAAAATCAATATTCTATGAATTCACAATTTACCAAACTGATGAGAATTCTTCTAGGGGCAATTCTAGTTGTATTCGGACTAAACAAATTTTTAAACTTTATTCCTTCTCCAGAATTACCTGAAAATGCAGCCAATTTTATTAATTCGTTAGCTTCAACCGGTTACGTTCTACAAGTAGTTGGTGTAATTGAAGTATTGATTGGACTTTTATTGCTCCTCAATAAATGGGTTGCTTTTGCTCTCGTTGTTTTAGTTCCGATTTCGGTGAATATTTTGTTATTTCATTTGTTTTTAGACATTCCGGGAATTAGCGGAGCACTTTTAGTAACCGTATTAAATGGTATTTTGATGTATAAGCTTTGGCCAAAATACAGACCTCTATTTAACTAAAATTAACATTTGAGTTGATTATATTTGTCAATATCAATCAATTTTCAAATGAAAAAATCTATTTCAGCATTTGCAATTGTTTGTGTAGTTAGTATGAATGCACAAACAAATTCTCCTATTAAATATCCCGAAACAAAAAAAGGTGACGTAAAAGATACTTATTTTGATTCAGAAGTAAATGATCCTTACCGATGGTTGGAAGACGACCGTTCGAAAGAAACTGAGGCGTGGGTAAAAACGCAAAATGAAGTTACGTTTAACTACTTAAAGAACATTCCCTATCGTGCTCAAATCAAAGAACGATTAGAGAAATTATGGAACTACGAACGTATTTCTGCACCTTTTAAAGAAGGTGATTATACGTATTTCTACAAAAATAACGGTTTGCAAAATCAATCCGTTTTGTATCGAAAAGACAAAGCCGGAAAAGAAGAAGTTTTTTTAGATCCAAATACGTTTGCAGCTGATGGAACGACTTCGTTAGCAAATTTAGAATTTACAAAAGATGGTTCGCTAGTTGCGTATTCCACTTCTGAAGCCGGTAGTGATTGGAACAAAATCATCATTATGGATGCGGTTTCAAAGAAAGTGTTGGAACAACCAATTATTGATGTAAAGTTCAGCGGAATTTCTTGGATGGGAAATGATGGATTCTTTTATTCCAGTTATGATAAACCGGAAGGAAGTGAATTGTCTGCCAAAACCGATCAACATAAATTATATTACCACAAATTAGGAACTTCTCAAAAAGAAGACAAGGTGGTTTTTGGCTTAAACGAAAAGAGAAGATATGTGGGTGGTGGTGTGACCGAAGATCAGCAATATTTAATTGTAACGGCTGCAAATTCTACAACCGGAAATGAATTATATATCAAAAATCTAAGCAATCCAAACAGTAAATTAGAAACGATTGTTGACAATTTCAATAGTAATAATTATGTGATTGACAATGTAGGTTCAAAGTTATACATCGTGACGAATTTGAATGCTCCTAACCAAAAAATGGTTACAGTAGATGCTAAAAATGCAAAACCGGAAAACTGGAAAGATTTTATTCCGCAATCGGATTATGTTTTATCTCCTTCAACCGGAGGCGGATATATTTTTGCAAATTATATGAAAGATGCGATTTCACAAGTAATTCAATATGATTATGAAGGAAAAGCAATTCGCGAAATCAAATTGCCCGGAGTTGGTTCAGCCGGAGGTTTTGGTGGAAAAAAGACAGCGAAAGAATTGTATTTTTCTTTTTCAAATTACATCACACCCGGAACAATTTATTCGTATGATCCAAAAGCTGGAACGTCAAAAGAATATCAAAAACCTAAAGTAGATTTCAATTCTGCCGATTACGAAAGCAAACAAGTATTTTATACTTCCAAAGACGGAACAAAAATCCCAATGATTATCACCCACAAAAAAGGATTGAAATTGGATGGTAAAAACCCAACTGTTTTATATGGTTATGGTGGTTTTAATGTGAGTTTAACACCAAGTTTTAGTGTTGCCAATGCCG
This sequence comes from Flavobacterium azooxidireducens, assembly GCF_023195775.1. NCBI lineage: Bacteria > Pseudomonadati > Bacteroidota > Flavobacteriia > Flavobacteriales > Flavobacteriaceae > Flavobacterium > Flavobacterium azooxidireducens. The sequence goes on along the minus strand of NZ_CP096205.1, from coordinate 1,734,050 downwards.
TTTGGATGGAAAATGGCGGTGTGTATGCGGTAGCCAATTTACGTGGCGGTGGAGAATATGGAAAAAAATGGCACGATGCCGGAACGCAATTAAACAAGCAAAATGTATTTGATGATTTTATTGCTGCAGGGGAATATTTGATTGCTCAAAAATATACTTCGTCAGATTATTTAGCATTACGCGGAGGTTCAAATGGCGGATTATTAGTTGGTGCCGTAATTACACAACGTCCGGATTTGGCAAAAGTAGCATTACCAGCCGTAGGGGTTTTAGATATGTTACGTTACCACACCTTTACAGCCGGAGCAGGTTGGGCTTACGATTATGGAACAGCCAATGACAACAAAGAAATGTTTGATTATTTAAAAAACTATTCGCCTGTTCACAACGTGAAAAAAGGAACAAAATATCCTGCAACTTTAGTCACAACCGGAGATCACGACGATCGTGTTGTACCTGCTCACAGTTTTAAGTTTGCTGCCGAGTTGCAAGACAAACAAGCAGGAGAAAATCCTGTTTTGATTAGAATTGATGTAAATGCCGGACACGGAGCCGGAAAACCTATTTCAAAAACTATTGAAGAAGTAGCCGATATTCAAGCGTTTACTTTGTATAATATGGGGATTAAGAAAATCTAAAAGTAAATTTAGAAAATAAAAAACCGCTAATTCGCAAAATATAATCTTCGAATTAGCGGTTTACTTTTTATAGAAAATTAATACTCAATCTTCCCCAAATAACTCATCTGCCGCACAATATGATTCTTTCTCCGGTTAATATAGTTAGACGAATTAGTTGCTTTAAATTTTCTCGGATTAGGTAAGATTGCCGCAATTCCCGCTGCTTCTCGTGGAGTCAAATTCTTAGCATCTTTTCGATACCAAACGCGTGACGCCTCTTGTGCTCCATAAACACCGTTACCCATTTCGATGCTATTCAAATAAACTTCCATAATTCGTTCTTTCCCCCAAATGAGTTCGATTAAAACAGTGAAATAGGCTTCCAAGCCTTTACGCAAATAACTTCGTCCGGACCATAGAAAAACATTTTTGGCAGTTTGTTGCGAAATGGTGCTTCCACCACGTAATTTTTTGCCTTTTTTATTGGCTTCCATTGCTTTTTCAATCGCTTTAAAATCAAAGCCGTTGTGGGTTAAAAAATTTCCGTCTTCACTGGCAATCACGGCTTTTTGAAGATTGAGCGAAATTTCCTCAATCGGCACCCAATCGTGGCTGCAAATCATTTCTTTACCTTCCTTTTTTTGTTCGATGGCTCTAATTCCCATCAAAGGAGTAAAAGGTACAGGAACAAATTTGAACAGAATAACTAAGAATATAGAAATTCCAAAAAACCACAACATTGCTTTCCAAAGGAAACGGAATATTTTTTTATCATAAATTAATCAATTAAATCTGCTAATTCTTTTCCAACCAAACTACCAATCGCCACGCCCATTCCGCCTAAGCGAACACCACAAAAAACATTTTCACTAAGTTGTTTTACCACTGGGTTTTTATGATTTCCAACGCCCATAATTCCGCTCCAGCGATGTTCAATTTCAAAAGATTGATTGGGCAAAATTACTTCTTTTAGCAATTGCTCCAACTTGTTTTGAATAATTTCTGTTTGACCTAATTCCGTAGTGGTTTCGCCTTCAAAATCTAAATTTCTTCCGCCACCTAACAATATTCTGTCTTCAAAATTTCTGAAATAATAATAACCTTTATCCAAATGAAATGTTCCTTTGATGTCTAAATTCGGAATAGGTTTCGTTATCAAAACTTGTGCTCTCGCAGGTTTTACTTCGCCATTAGTTAATTCATTGGCAAATCCATTGGTAGCAAAAAATAATTTTTTAGTTTGAAAGGAAAAATCGTCTAAAACAACTTCTACTTTACTATTTTTTTCAACATAGGAAGTAACCGTTTGTTGATTTAGAATTAAAATATTCTGATTCGTAGCCATTTTCAAAAGCTGCTGCATCATATTTCCGGTATCAATCTGAGCTTCATACGGATTAAAAAGCACATATTCCTGAATTCCCTGAAAAGCAAATCGATCAATTTCTTTCGAAAAAACCTCATTTTTAAACAACGGTTTCAAAAGTTCATTGATAAACGGAAGCTTTTGCAAACATTCTTCATACGTAGATTCATCTTCCTTCAAAAACAATTCATATCCGCCATAAGGTTTTAAATCTAACACTTCATCACCAACTCGTTTACGAAGTAATTGCAATCCTTCCCATCTTTTTTGAACCAATTGCAACACTTCTTCTTCCGTGTGCGAATTCAAATCGTCTAAAATCTCGGAAACCGATCCAAAACACGCAAATCCTGCATTTTTCGTGCTTGCTCCTTGCGGAAGAACACCTTTTTCGAGCACTAAAATTTTTGCAGAAGGAAATTTTTCACGCAATACAAGAGCACAATGCAACCCAACAATTCCACTACCCACAATAGTAAAATCTAGATTTGTAAACCAATTTTTAAGTTCCCAAAAGCTAAGTTGCATCTTTTTGAAAAATTTTCATAAATGTACTTTTTATTTTAATGATAGAAAATATTTTCCTGAAAAGACTTATTTATTTCGGTTTAATGATTTTAAAAGCTTTATTTTTTAACATTTGAATTGTCAAAATAATACTATAATAATCACAAATTTTACAAATTGTTAATAAATTAGCACAATCATCCATTAACGGCATAAAAATAATTTTACATTTGGATCGATATTAACTAATCAACCAAAAATTTATGAAGCTCAAATTACTCACCATTGCACTCTTTGCAAGTGTATGCTTTTCCAATGCTCAGGAGAAAAGCAATTTCTGGAAAGCTTCTGCTTTAAAAAGTAATACCACACTTTTAGAAAGCAAAAGGCAAATTCCACAAAACAATATTTTTGAATTAGATGTCGAAGGAATTAAAACCGTTCTTACATCTGCACCAAATCGATTTAAACAAAGTAATGGTGGAAAAATTATTTCATTTCCAAATGAAAATGGCGAGATGGAAAAATTTTCAGTATATGAAAACTCCATCATGGCTCCTGAATTGGCCGCAAATTACCCTGGAATTAAATCGTACATTGGAATTGGTATCGATAATCCAACATCAACGGTTTATTTCAGTCTTTCTCCGCTAGGCTTTCAATCGATGTTGTTGAGAGCAGGAAAATCGGCTGTTTTTATCGAACCATTAACAGAAGATTTAAGCACGTATTCGGTTTATAAAAAGGCAGACAAAGTAAAAAACTTTTCGCCATTTGAATGTTCTGTTATAAATCAAGTTCAAAATGAGGTTGATCCATCTTTATTGAGACCAAATGCTGATGACAGCACATTGCGAACGTTTCGGTTAGCCGTTTCAGCAACCGGGGAATATACCGCTTACTTTGGCGGTACAAAAGCACAAGCTTTGGCAGCTATCAACGCAACAATGACTCGTGTGAATGGTGTTTTTGAAAAAGATTTTGCCATCCGAATGGTGCTTATTGCTAATACTGATTTAGTAATCTATACCAATGCCTCCACCGATCCTTATACAACAAGTTACAACAGTCAAGTGCAAAGTACATTAACTTCAGTAATTGGTGAAGCAAACTATGATGTAGGTCATTTATTCGTAAGAGCTTCTAACAACGGAAATGCAGGTTGTATTGGGTGCGTATGCGTAAATGGCTCCAAAGGAAGTGCTTTTACTTCCAGTACAATTCCAACAGGTGATACTTTTGACATTGATTATGTGGCTCATGAAATAGGTCATCAATTTGGTGCAAATCACACATTTTCGTTTAATAATGAAGGAACCGGTGCAAATATGGAGCCGGGTTCAGGCTCAACTATTATGGGTTATGCCGGTATTACTCCTCAAGATGTTCAACCCAATTCTGATGCCTATTTTCACGCTTTTAGTATTCAACAAGTAACGAATAATGTGAAAAACAAAACGTGTCAAACCAATACGGCTACCGGGAATGCAGTTCCTACTGCTAATGCAGGATTAGATTACACTATTCCAAAAAGCACTCCATTTATGTTAACCGGAGCAGGAACTGATGCAAACGGAGATGTGTTAACTTTTAACTGGGAACAATTTGACAATGCTGCTTCAAACGCAACCGGAGCAAATTCAGCAGCAAGTGCTACACGAACTTCTGGACCTACTTTCCGTTCGTACTCTCCTTCAACTTCACCTATAAGATATTTTCCTAATATGTCGAGAGTATTAGCTGGTGCAACTACAACAGCCGGAACAGAAATTACAGTAGAAGCATTACCATCGGTGGCAAGAACTATGAATTTCAGATTAACGGTTCGCGACAACAGAGCAGGCGGTTCTGCCAACAATAGTGATGATATGGTTGTAACTGTTAACGGAACCGCAGGACCATTTACTGTAACTGCACCAAACACTGCCGTTTCATACGCAGGAGGAAGTACGCAAACAATTACATGGAACGTTGCAGGAACAACTGCAAATGGTGTAAACTGTGCAAACGTTGATATTTTGATATCTACTAATGGCGGTTCAACTTGGTCAACTCTTTTGGCTTCAACACCAAATGATGGCTCACAAGCAGTAACGATTCCAAACACACCCGGAAATCAAAACCGCATTATGGTGAAAGGAACAAATCATATTTTCTTTGATGTTTCGAATGCTAACTTCACCATTACTGCAGGTTCTTCTGATACAGTTGCTCCAACAGCTCCAACATTGGTAGCTTCTGGAACTACTTCAACTTCCACCAACTTATCTTGGTCCGGTGCTACAGACAATGTTGCAGTAACCGGATATGATGTGTATCAAGGTGGCGTTTTAATAGGGTCAACTACTACTGCCACAACATTTGCAGCTACCGGATTGACTCCTTCAACTTCTTATACATTTAATGTAAGAGCGAAAGATGCCGCAGGAAATGTTTCTGTAAATAGTAATACTGTAAACGTAACAACGCTGGCAGGAGGTATAACGTATTGTACATCTCAAGGAAATAGTGTTGCCGACGAATACATAGGTAGAGTACAAATTGGAACAATAAATAATGTTTCCGGTGGAGTTTCAGGATATGTTGATTATACATCGATTTCAACAAATTTAACGAAAGGGGCAAGTGCTACAATTACGATCACGCCAACTTGGACGGGTTCAACTTACAGCGAAGGATATGCCGTATTTATTGATTACAATCAAAATGGAGTATTTACAGATGCCGGTGAAACAGTTTGGAGTTTAGCTCCTACATCAGCAACGCCGGTTAGCGGAACTTTTACCGTTCCAACAACTGCTGTTACAGGTGCAACAAGAATGAGAGTTTCTATGAAATACAATGGAATTCCGACGGCTTGTGAAACGTTTCCGTATGGTCAAGTTGAAGATTATACAGTAAATTTAATCGCAGGTACATCTGATACAACACCTCCAACAGCTCCTACGTTAACAGCTTCAGGAACTACTCAAACTTCCACCAATTTAGCTTGGTCCGGTGCAACCGATAATGTTGGTGTCACAGGTTATGATGTGTATAGAAACGGAACTTTCTTAGCTTCAACAACCACAACTACTTATGCTGCAACAGGTTTAACAGCTTCAACAGCTTATACCTTTTATGTTAGATCAAAAGATGCTGCCGGAAATGTTTCAGGAAATAGCAATACCGTAAACGTAACTACGTTAGCAAACACAGTTACCTATTGTGCTTCACAAGGGAACAGCACTGCTGATGAATACATTAATAGAGTACAGTTAGGAACTATTAATAATTTATCAGGGAACAATAGTGGTTATGGAAACTTTACTAATTTATCTACTAATTTAGTAAGAGGAACAAGTAACACGATTACAATCACTCCAGCTTGGACAAGCACAGTTTATCGTGAAGGTTACCGTGTTTGGATAGATTGGAATAGAGACGGAGATTTCCTGGACAGTGGAGAGCAAGTGGTTAATGTTACCCGTACAAATGCTACACCGATCGCACGAAGTTTTACCGTTCCGAATACAGCTTTGCTTGGTCAAACACGTATGCGTGTATCGATGAAATACAATGCTTCGCCGACTGCTTGCGAAGCAATTCCGTATGGTGAAGTAGAAGATTACACCGTTAATATCGTTTCTTCAGGAAGAGAGGGAGAAATGGAAATTGAATCGGTTTCTAAAACTTCAATCACACTCTATCCAAATCCGGTAAAAGATGGTTTAGTATATATTTCTAGTGAAACAAATTTCACATCCTACCGAATCATCAACCTAATGGGACAAGTGGTGGCAACAGGAAAATTAGATGCGAACAGCATTTCTGTTTCTTCTTTGGCATCCGGAACGTACTTACTTGAAGTGTCAAACAATGAAAATGTGGACACAAAACGATTCATCAAACAATAATTTAAAATACAATTTTTTAGAAGCCATCTCCATCGAGGTGGCTTTTTTTATGGAAAAAAAATCGTTACTTTTAGCCTTTAAATTTTTATCAAATGAAGAAAATAATTTTAATCGTAAGTTGTTTTATGGGATTAACAGCAGCCACTGCTCAACAAGTGTTGACACCGGAAGCATTGTGGAAATTGGGAAGAGTATCACCTTTAGGAATTACCAAAGACGGAAAAAGTATCCTTTTTAAAGTTTCTACGCCTTCGGTAGAAGAAAACAAATCGAATTCCAAAACCTACAGTATTCCAATAAACGGAGGCGTTGCCACAGAAATTACTGAAACCAAAGAACTTTTAAATGATAAAAATCTTTCTCCAGACGGAAAATACCTCCTTTCACATAAAGAAGTAAAAATTGATAAGATAAATGGAAAAGACATTTATCCTGAATTAGACAAATCGGATGTTCAGGTTTACAACGGCTTAAACTACCGCCATTGGGATACGTGGAATGAAGGAAATCATAACCACGTTGGTTTTGCAGAAGTGAATAAAGAAGATTCATTTTTTGATATAATGAAAGACGAGCCGTTTGATTCTCCTCAAAAACCATTCGGTGGCGACGAAGATTATGTTTGGTCAAAAGACGGAAAAAGTATCATTTATGTTTCTAAAAAGAAATCAGGAACGGCTTATGCTACTTCAACAAACACCGATTTATACGAATATAATCTTGAATCAAAAACCACTAAAAATTTAACCGAAAGCAATTTAGGTTACGACACTCATCCCACCATTTCTCCCAACGGCGATTTATCTTGGCTACAAATGAAACGCGATGGTTTTGAAGCCGATAAAAATGACATCATCGTTCGATTTAAAGGAATGGATATCAATTTAACTTCCGGTTGGGATGGAACGGTTGACAGTTTTAAATGGAGTGAAGATGGCAAAAAAATCTACTTCATCGCTCCCGTTGACGGAACCGTCCAATTGTTTGAAGTGAACTTTCCGGGTTTAACCCGAATTGCAATTACAGTTAGACAAATTACTACCGGAGATTTTGATGTGACAGATATCGTTGGTTTTTCAGGAGATAAAGTAATTCTTGGCAGAACCGATATGAATCACGCCAAAGAACTTTTTTCTTATGATTTTAAGAAAAAAACGTGGCTTCAATTGACCAAAGTAAATGATGAAACCTATAGCAAATTAGCCTTACCAAAATTTGAAAAAAGATACGTCACCACAACCGATAACAAGAAAATGTTGGTTTGGGTAATTCTTCCTCCTAACTTCGATAAAACTAAAAAATACCCAACCTTGTTATATTGCCAAGGTGGTCCACAAGGTGCTTTGTCACAATTTTATTCCTTCCGTTGGAATTTCAGTTTGATGGCTTCGCAAGGTTATGTTGTTGTGGCTCCCAACCGTCGCGGAATGCCTGGTCATGGCGTAGAATGGAACGAACAAATCAGTAAAGACTGGGGCGGACAAGTGATGGATGATTACCTTTCAGCCATTGATGATGTAGCCAAAGAAAGCTATGTCGATAAATCACGATTGGGTGCTGTTGGAGCCAGTTACGGCGGTTATTCCGTGTTTTATTTGGCGGGAATGCACAACAAACGCTTCAAAACATTTATCTCTCATTGCGGTGTTTTCAACCTTGAAAGTATGTACGGAACCACCGAAGAAGTTTTCTTCACCAATTGGGACATCGGTGGAGCTTATTGGGAAACCAACAATGCCGCTGCTCAAAAATCATACAACCAATTCAATCCAGTTAAGATGGTGAACAAATGGGACACGCCAATCCTTATCATTCAAGGTGGAAAAGATTACCGTGTGCCAATTGGACAAGGGCAAGAAGCATTTCAAGCCGCTCAATTGCAGGGAATCAAAAGTAGATTTATTCTTTTCCCGGAAGAAAATCACTGGGTGCTCAAACCACAAAACGCTATCATTTGGCAACGTGAATTTTTTGGTTGGCTCAAAGAAACATTATAAAATACAATCCCGAAGAAATTCGGGATTTTTCTTTTTTAACACTTCCTAAAGAAAGAAAACCTTTCGTTATTTTTATCTTTGAGTATGGGACAAAAATCAACTTTCATTCCACTTAAAGTTTTACTCAGTTATTTACTGATTGCCGCCTTAGTCATTTCGGTTGGTTACCTTCTATTTAAAGAAAATAAACTTTTTTCAAACTATGAAAATCAATCGGTGGAAGAAAATCAAAAACTCATCCGTTTAGGCTCTTTAATTTCCAAAATTTATGATGTTGATAATTTAGGAAGAGTTGCCATTCAGACCAATCTGGAAAAAGATTTTGAAGAATACGGAGCACAAAATAAGTTATTAATTACAGCAATCGATTCGTTTGAACAAAAAATAGATAACGAGAAGCAGGTTGTTCTTTTGGATAGTTTAAAACTTATTTTACAACAAAAAGTTTCCAATATTGAAGAATTAAAAAAAATCAATAAAGCCCAAAATTCCTATTTTCCAATTGAGAATGCCTTGAGCGATTTAACCCGAATTGAAGAATCAATGGGGAAAATCACATTGGAAAGTTTAAAAATAGACCCTTCTAAACTATCTGCCTACGAACGTAGAGTGTATCAAGAATATGTAGATTATCTCAATGAGAATGTCCCCAAAGAATCGGAAAACACGTTAACAGACAAACAAATTGATTCCATTCTGGTTTCGTCTAAGAAAATTTTAGAAGAAGTTCGATTAAATAATCAAGCAAAAACGACTTCTCAAAAAAACAAAGAAATAGAATTGCTCCGAAATGATTTATTTATTTCGCAAAAGCTGAATGAAATTTTAGTCGAATTTGAATCGGATGTCATCAAAAGAGCCAATTTAAACAATCTTTCCAGAGAAGAAGCTCAGCAAAAAACCGTTTCCATCTTAACTACGGCTGCAGTAATTGGATTAATAATGACCGGATTATTTTTCCTTTTAATTACAAGTGATTTTCTTAAAAATCAACGGTACAGAAAACAATTAGAAATAGAAAAAAAGAAAACCGAATCGCTTCTTTCCGCAAGAGAACAATTAATTGCGACCGTAAGCCACGATTTAAAAACGCCGCTCAACACTATTCAAGGTTTTAGCGAATTAATTGGTATTGGCGGCGTGACAGAAAAGCAGAATTATTATTTGTCCAACATCAAAAGTTCATCGGTTTACATTAATCAATTGGTGAATGATTTATTGGATTTTTCTAAAATAGAAGCCGGAAAAATACAACTCGAAAACACCGTTTTTGAATTGGATAAATTGATTGTTGAAGTAGCCGAAAGCATTCAATCATTATATCCATCCAAACCCATAACGCTTCAATTTGAATTGAATTCGATTGCCAACTTATCGTTAGAAAGTGATGCTTTGCGAATGCGACAAATTTTGAGCAACCTCATCGGAAATGCCTACAAATTCACCGAAAAAGGCTTCATCAAAATTGCAGCAAATTACAATCAAAAACAACTTACAATTGTCGTTCAGGATAGCGGAATCGGAATTGAAAGCAGTAAACTCAATCTAATTTTTAACGAATTTACCCAAGCCGATAAATCCATCGAAAAGAAATACGGCGGAACCGGTTTAGGGTTAACCATTTGCAAAAAATTAGCCGAAATTTTAAGAGGTGATTTAACTGTAGAAAGTGAAGTAAACAAAGGAAGTACTTTCCGGTTAACTTTGCCTGCCAATATGATAGAAACTAAAAAAGAAGCTCCTTTATTTGATGATAAGCAAGCGAAAGAATTTTCTATTGCTGTTGTAGATGATGATACTTCGCTGTTGCAATTAACCGCAGAATTTTTAAAAATTTATCAGTTCAATGTTCGTACTTTTGATGATCCTGAAGTGCTGATTGCTTCATTGGAAAACGAAAAATTTGATGCCATAATCTCCGATATTCAAATGCCAAAAATGAGTGGTTTTGAATTAATCAATCAAATTCCGAAAGAAATTCCCGTGATTGCTATTACAGGACAAACGCAATTAGACAAGAATGTGTATTATAAAAATGGTTTTTCGGCGATCTTACATAAACCCTATCGTTCTGCAGATTTACTGGCTGCTTTGAGTGATTTGTTGAAAATAAATATTGCAGTGAAACCCGATTTGGCAGAACAAACTGAAATTCCAACCAAAGAATACAACCTCAAAAACCTGAGAATTATGCTAGGTGATGATGCTGTGGCAATCAAAGAAGTTTTAAAAGCATTTATCGAAAATACATCATCCAATTTAGCGATTATTGAAGAAGCTATTTCAAATTCCGATTCAAGAACAGTCGTTTCTATTTCTCACCGAATGATTCCGATGATAAATCAATTGGAAGTCAAAGAAATTGTTCCGCTACTTCAACAGTTGGAGGAATGTAGAAAAACTGAATTATCAATGGATGAAATAAAAACTATTTTTAACGAAGCAAAAGAAAAATCAATACAATTGATTGCCCTACTTCAAAAAGAATCAATCCTCCTCTAATTGATACAATTTCAATTTATTGTAAAGTGTTTTACGATTAATTTCAAGCATTTTTGCGGCTTCCGATTTATTTCCGTTACAAAGTTTAAGAGCTTTGATAATCATTTCTTTCTCGTTTTCTGATTTCGATAAACCACCCATCGATTTTGATTGTTCTTCAAATAAATCAGCCGGAAGAACATCTTTTTCAATCAGATTTCCTTGCGTAAGCAAAGCAGAACGACGAATAATATTCTGCAATTCACGTAAATTTCCCGGCCACGAATACGCCTGAAATATCCGAATCACATCCGGCGAAAAACCCAACACATTTTTATTCAATTGCTCATTGGCTTTGTCCAGAAAAAAGTCGGCATACATCAATAAATCTTGCTTTCGTTCTTCTAAGGTTGGCACTTCAATCGAAAATTCATTCAATCGATGGTACAAATCTTCCCGAAAAGTTCCGTTTTTTACGCCTTCTTTCAGGTCTTCATTTGTGGCAGCGATTACGCGAATATCTACTTCCACTTCAGTGCTACTTCCAATTTTCTTCACTTTTCTTTCCTGCAAAGCACGCAACAATTGAATTTGGTTTTCGTAAGATAAATTTCCAACCTCATCCAAAAACAATGTCCCGCCATTCGCAGACTCAAAGTGACCTATTTTGTCTGTTACTGCTCCGGTAAACGAACCTTTCAAATGTCCAAAAAACTCGCTCGTAGCCAGTTCTTTCGGAATCGCACCACAATCCACCGCAATAAACGGAGCTTTATTTCGATTACTCAATTTATGAACTTCTTTCGCAACCACTTCTTTCCCGGTTCCGCTTTCACCATTTATTAAAACCGATAAATTCGTTGGACTAACCAATTGAATATGCGTCAACAATGTTTTTGAAACCGCACTGATTCCCGAAACAAAATCGCGTTCTTTTTGCACACTTTTGGTTGTATGGGTTGCGGGTGCACCAGTCTTTTTTTCTGCAGGTTTGTTCAATGCATTCGAAAGCACAAGAAGCACTTCTTCCGGCACAAACGGTTTCGAAATATAATCCGAAGCACCTCTTTTCATCGCTTTCACTGCTGTAGTCACGTCGGCATAACCGGTCATCAACACAATCGGAATAGTAGGATTTATCAATTTAAACTCGGCCATCAATTCAATTCCGTCGCTATCCGGAAGGCGAATATCGCACATAATCAAATCAAAATCAGTGTCTTTCACAAGGGTTCTCGCTTCGTTGGCAGAGTAAGCAGTAGAAACGTTATAGTTGTTTTTAGACAGAAAATTGCTCACCATTTTACAAAAGGCGATGTCATCTTCTATCAATAAAATTTTTTTCATTAGTTGAGCTTAGGTTGAAAGCTAATTTAAGCGATTCTGTTTAAAGTTTTCTTAAAATTTATTTAAATATAAAAAAGAGGCTGTTTTACACAACCTCTTTTAGAGTCAACAAATACTTGTTTTGGGGATTATTACTACACTTTTTCTTATTCTACTTTTTTGATAGTATCTTTTGAAATCCAGTTTCCTGTTGCGTCAGCAAAAACTGTTTTGCTCTCACCACCTGCCGTAAGGTCTAATTTATATTCCTTTTTAGAGTTAACATATGCTTTTGCAATTGTTGCTCCGGCATAATCTTTAGCTACAGCATCCTTAACTGCTTGGGGAACTTGATCAACCGAAATTTCTTTGTAGTCCTTGTCAATAGCTACGGTATTAACGATTTCATTTGTGTTGTTGTTTGTTGTAGCAAAAGTTGAAAAAGTAGCTAGAACGAATGCTGTAGTTAAAATTAAATTTTTCATAATAATAGTTTTTTGTGTTGTTTACAATTAAGTATGTCAAAACCATTCCAAAAGAGTCAAAACCGTTTGTCATAATCAATTTAACTACTAAAATAAAGGGTTGGAAAGCATTTGTGCTGAACGTTCAATTTTTCGTAAAGTGGGTAAAAGGTGGGTAATTATGGTTGGATGTGTGTAAAAAGGAAACAGAAATACAATTGCATCATCGAAAAAATTATCTCACAAAGTTTTCGATATTGATTCAAACCGATATTAAACAGGAGTAATTATTTATGTTATTTTAAATATTTTAAATTCTTAATTGAATCTTGTGTTGTTGAAAACAATGACAAATTATTTTGCTTAAGAAATAATTTCCCTTGTTGACCACTATTTAGTCTTGATGCATTTAGTGAATCGCTTCGAATTTGCATAAATAATAACTGAAAAGGTATAAACTGTTTATTCCCTTCATATGGATAAAGATATTGAAAATCGTATTTATTACCATCTTTATAAGTAATCCTTACAGTATGATTGAGACCGCAATACCAAATTTTCTTAGAAGGTTTAAAGTGAAAGCTTTCATCGGTAATAGTTTGGCATTCATTTAAAATGGAATCCATTAAACTCTTTCTAATTGTGGTTTGATAATTATCAATTCGATTTGATAGTTCGTTTTTAGAAAGTACTTGAGCAAACCCGTTAACATCAATAGAAGAGTAAATTTCATAATTTCTTGCCTGATCATAATACGAAAGCACTTCTATCTCTTTTATTTGATTCGAATTGCAACTGACAAGCATAATTAATAACAAACAGACTAGTCGACTCATAGTTAAGGTGTATTATTTAAAGAAACAGTTTTTCATGTTTAAGAAGTTAGTGATTTCAATGATTTTCATCTCAACTTAGGACAAATTTAGATAGGAGTAAATACACAGCCTAAGTTACAAAAAGTTTTCATTCACGTTCAAAACACTGTGGTCCAATTGCTCCACCACCAAATTCAAGAACAATATTTTCTTTATAGAAAATATATTGACAACCATCATTATATTCTTCTTTTTGTTCAGAAGTTAGTATTTCATCAAAAACTTTATAAAAATATTTTCCCATTCCACTTCTAGCATACCCGATTGTTGTTGTCATTCCACTTTCAATAGAAATACAGTTTGCATCTTTAAGAAGTTTTTTTATTTCAGATATAGTTTGACTTGTCCAATTTATTGATAGTAAAACATCTTCAAGTTCTTTCGATTCGGGTTTTAAATTCCAATTTTGTGAAACTACTTCAAATCCATCATTTCTTTCTACTTCATTGCCTTCGCTGTTTTTCTCTTCGTCCTTTTTCTTGTAAATCTTAATTGTAATTTCTTCGTTTGTTGTTAATATTTTACTTTCTGGTTCAAATTCAATTTCAACAATATAATTTTTAGGAACCAACTTTTGATATTCACTTTTTAGAGTTAGAATTTCACTTTTTTTGTTTTCATAATTGGTAATCAATTCTTGTTTACTACTTCTCGGCATAGATATCATAAGAAGTAAAAATTCTTTTTCGTGCTCTTTTCCTTCATTATATACTTTTATATACTCCTCACGCATATGTTCCGGAAGTTTTTGAACAGAAATAGTAAACAACGAGTCTTTGTCAATATTATCTCTAAACTTAACTTCTTGTGCTTTTAAATTTAGTGTTGAATAAAGTAATGCTATAAGTATTGCAATTTGTTTCATAGTATTTCCGATAATGTCACATATTATAAAAGTTGCGATGATTTATTATTCCAAATATAAAAGTACTTTTTGAGTTTTCGGAAAAAATAGAGATAATCCTAGGTCTCGTAATTGGTACAAAGAGCTATTAGTACATGTTGATCTTCATTTCGTTATTCTGTCTCTCGTTTAAAATTCCAATTAATTATAGGGAATTTTCGTTTTTGGTTAACATTCCAAAGTCCGATTTGAAGCCCCTTAAGTTTCTTTGATTTATTGTAAAGTCCGATTTGAAGCCCTTTCATTTCACTAGTGTTGTTGCCAAACATTCCAATTTGAAGTCCCTTAGTTTTGTAACCATTGTTTATAAAACCAACTTGTAAACCGTTCATATAGTATGCGTCATTAAAAAACGCAGCCATTACTCCATTATGTTTTTGTGTAAAGTTCATAAAAAGAGATGTTGAGATTCCATTAACTTGAAAATGTATTTGTCCAATATAACCCGCAGTCAAGCCATTCGTCAAACAGTGACAAACAGAACCTGATGCAGATAAATTTAGTCCGTTTATTCTCTCGGATAATGGTTCTTTCTTTAATTTTATAAATAAACTATCTGTTTTAACAATGGGGCTTCTTGGTATCAAAGGAATTCCTAATCCCACACCGATTAACTCAATTTTAATTCCGTTAGTATTTGTATGTCTCGGCTCACTGTTGAAGGACCATAGTCCAACAGAAATTCCATGAATGTTTATACTGTCCTTATGAAAACTCCAAATTGGAAAATAGTTTTTTTTCTTGTCAACTTGTCCGTATGAACTAATTGTCAAGATGAAAAAAAGCAAGGTCAATATTCTTGTGGTTTGTCTCATTACAATATATGTTAACTTTTTGGTTTTTGCTAAAAGTTTGTTACCGGGTTATTTTTCAAGTCTAAAACTTCTATCACTTCGCAGTCGGCCGAAAACATTGCTCCCTCTCTAAAATTTCCTTTCACTCCAATTTTGATTTTGTCACAATGTAAAGGTCTCATTTCATTGTTTATAATCCACATTCTTGCAGTGCCTTGATTGGGAACTGATTTGTCATTATACAACAATACATTTCCTTCACTGTCTTCAAATTCTGGCCAAATCATATACATTTTGTTTTCTGTCTCTGCAACAAATGAAAAGTCGGAACGAATTCCTTGATATGGCTCTCCAGTTTTTCTGCCCCCATTTTCAGGACTTCTAAACTTATATTTTACTCTGAAGTCTGCTTTATGACCGAAACGCTTTTCGTATGGTTCGTGCATTACTTTGATTTTAGTCTCTTAATTTCAGTGATTAGTTTTGGAATATCTTGTCTAGCGTGTGCAATAAAGTCTTGGTCGACAGTCGTTGCACCTGTCAAATAAATGTCTGCACCTCTTTTGTCGCTCCAAATGTCTTCGCTTTCAGAAATGCCCGTCATTATAAAACTGTCTCCGCTCTCAATCTCACGCCCCTCAACTAGTGATTTCCAAGGCCCAGGTGTTGTCAGTTTACAGCGGTCTTCTATTTCCTTAATTTCGTTGTCTGTCATGTCATCTAATAATTAGGGCTAACTTCTTTATATGCGAAATAAACATCCCACTACAAACCCAAAACAGTTTGTGTCTCCAAAAAGTTTATCCTGTCTTTTCCTAAAACCAAATATATTACATTTTCCTCAACAATCACCAAACCCCTTTCATTTCTACACCACCCTAAAAAAACAAAAGCCCCACTTTTCAGTGAGGCTTTCTATCTATTCCGGATCGTTCATTTTAAAACTCTCCATAAACTTCGTTGTATAATTTCCGGCAACATAATCCGGTTCGTCCATCAATTGTCTGTGAAACGGTATCGTCGTTTTAATTCCTTCAATATAAAACTCATCCAATGCTCGCTTCATTTTGCTGATGGCTTCTTCTCTCGTTTGAGCCGTCGTAATCAACTTTGCAATCATCGAATCATAGTTCGGCGGAATCGTATAACCGGCATACACGTGCGTATCTAAACGAACACCATGTCCACCCGGTGCGTGAAGAACCGTAATCTTCCCCGGTGACGGACGGAAATCATTATAAGGATCTTCCGCATTAATTCTACATTCAATCGAGTGCAATTGCGGCAAATAGTTTTTACCTGAAATTGGCACACCTGCAGCCACTAATATCTGCTCACGAATCAAATCATAATCCACCACTTGTTCAGTAATAGGATGCTCTACTTGAATTCGCGTGTTCATCTCCATAAAGTAGAAGTTACGGTGTTTATCCACCAAAAACTCTACCGTTCCCGCTCCTTCATACTTAATAAATTCAGCCGCTTTTACTGCCGCTTCACCCATCTTGTGGCGTAATTCATCCGTCATAAACGGAGACGGAGTTTCTTCCGTCAATTTTTGATGACGACGTTGCACCGAACAATCTCTTTCTGATAAATGACACGCTTTTCCGTACGCATCACCCACAACTTGTATTTCAATATGGCGAGGTTCTTCAATCAACTTCTCCATATACATTCCATCATTTCCAAATGCCGCCGCAGATTCTTGACGAGCACTTTCCCAAGCTTTCAACAGTTCATCTTTTTTCCAAACGGCACGCATTCCTTTTCCACCACCACCGGCCGTCGCTTTCAACATCACAGGATAACCCATTTCTTTGGCGATTTTTTCGGCTTGTTCGTAGCTTTCCAACAACCCATCCGAACCGGGAACACAAGGAACTCCGGCAGCTTTCATAGTCGCTTTCGCGGATGCTTTATCACCCATTCTATCAATCATTTCAGGCGAAGCACCAATAAATTTGATACCGTGTTCCTGACATATTTTCGAAAATTTTGCATTCTCAGACAAAAATCCGTAACCCGGATGAATTGCATCAGCATTCGTAATTTCAGCCGCCGCAATAATATTTGACATTTTTAAATATGACAGATTACTTGGTGGCGGACCGATACAAACAGCTTCATCAGCAAATTTTACGTGAAGACTTTCAGCGTCGGCAGTAGAATATACCGCAACGGTTTTAATGCCCATTTCTTTACAGGTTCTAATCACACGAAGTGCAATTTCTCCACGATTGGCAATTAATATTTTTTTAAACATCTTTTTTTAATTTAGATTATTAGATAATTGGATTGTTGGATTTTCAGACATTAGACATTTACTAGTCTAATTATCCGAAAATCTAAAAATCTAAAATTAAGATGGATCTACTAAGAATAAAGGTTGGTCAAATTCAACTGGAGACATATCATCCACTAAAATCTTCACGATTTTACCTGAAATTTCAGCTTCAATTTCATTGAATAATTTCATAGCTTCAATCACACAAACCGGATCACCCTTTGAAATTGTTGCACCCACTTCTACAAACGGAGCTTTGTCCGGAGCCGGTTTTCTGTATAATGTTCCAATCATTGGCGATTTTATCACTACATATTTCGAGTTTTCATCAGCTTCTACAGCAACGGGTACAACTGGAGCTGCTTGAACCGGAGCTTGTGGTTGCTGTTGTTGTTGCGGAACCATTTGCATAGGTTGAGCATTTGGATAATTTTGAAAATAAGATGCTTCTGCAGCACCTGCTTCTGTTGTTTTGATGGTGATTTTAAAATCGTCCATTTCTAATTTTACTTCGGTAGCTCCTGATTTGGCCACAAATTTAATTAGGTTTTGAATTTCTTTAATATCCATGATATTTTTAGTTTAGTTTAGTTTTTATTTTTTATCGTATGCCCATTTTAAAAAGATAGAACCCCAAGTAAATCCGCCACCAAAAGCGGCAAAAATAAGGTTGTCTCCTTTTTTGAATTTATGTTCAAAATCGCTTAATAATAAGGGTAATGTTGCCGAAGTAGTATTTCCGTATTTTTCAATGTTGATTAATACTTTGCTGTCATCAACTCCCATTCGGCTTGAGGTGGCATCGATGATTCGTTTATTCGCTTGATGTGCAACTAACCAATCTACATCATCTTGTGTAAGGTTATTGCGTTGCATGATTTTTTCACTCACATCGGCCATTCCGGAAACGGCATATTTAAATACGGTTTTACCATCTTGAAAAACAAAATGTTGTCTGTTTTTCACTGTTTCTTCAGATGGAGGAAGAATAGATCCGCCGGCATCAATTTTTAGAAATTCACGTCCGATTCCATCGCTTCGCAAGAACTCATCTTGAAGACCAAGACCTTCATGGTTAGGCTCAAAAAGAACAGCACCTGCACCATCTCCAAAGATAATGCAGGTTGCACGGTCGGTATAATCTATGATGGAAGACATTTTGTCTGCTCCAATTAAAAGTACTTTTTTATATCTGCCTGATTCAATGTAGGCTGCGGCAGTTGACATTCCGAAAAGAAAACTGGAACAAGCTGCTTGCAAATCATACGCAAAAGCATTAACAGCTCCAATTTGCGTAGCTACATAAACGCCGGTTGAGGCTACGAGCATATCGGGTGTAGCGGTTGCTACGATGACCATATCAATCTCTTCCGGATTGATGTTGCTTTTTTCAATTAAATTTTGGGCAGCTTTGATTGCTAAATAGGAAGTGCCTTTTCCTTCTTCTTTTAATAATCTTCTTTCCTTTATTCCGGTTCTGGATGTAATCCATTCGTCATTTGTATCCACAAGGGTTTCAAGCACTTGGTTAGATAATACAAAGTCTGGAACATAAGCACCCACTGCGGTTATGGCGGCTGTTGTTTTACTCATAGGGTTTGATTGTTTTTCTTTTCCCATAAAGGATAAAAGAGGTGGAAATTACAAAAAAAAATCTAAACTTGATTATTTTGAGATGGCTTATTTATGTTAAAATAGTGGTATAACAAAAAAACTCCCACGAGGTGAGAGTTTATCTATATACGATAAGAAAGTACTAAGCAACAGCTTCAGTTTTGTCGATTACTACTTGTCCACGGTAGTACATTTTACCTTCATGCCAATACGCTCTGTGGTATAAATGTGCCTCACCTGTAATTGGGCAAGTTGCAATTTGAGCTGCAGTTGCTTTATAATGAGTTCTTCTTTTGTCTCTTCTGGTTTTCGAGGTTTTTCTCTTTGGATGTGCCATTTTACTATATTATTTATCCGTTAATAGTTTTTTTAATTGATCCCATCTAGGATCAGTTTCTTCACTTTTTGTTTCTTCTTTCTTCGCTTTGACTGTCAGTTCTTGTAATTTTTCGATTGCTTCGGATTTCAATGTTCCGTCTTTTACACCGGGATGAATTCTTTTTAATGGAATTGAAAGCACAATCATTTCATAAATATACTGTGACACATCCACTTGGTGTTCGCCGTGCGGAAGGATGAGCAATTCTTCATTTTCATTGTTAAAAGCATCACCAAACTGAACTACCACATTAATTTTACCTTTTATTGGCAAATCAAATGGCTCTCCGGTTAAATCACAAGGCACATGAACAGTTCCTTTATGTTTAAAATGTAACTCGAGCATTGTTGATTTTTTATCTAAAACAACATCTACTTTTACATTACAACTTTCAAATTCATCGTATTCGAAGCGATCAAAGAACGTTTTATCTATTTGATAGTCAAATTGATGTTTTCCTAGCTTTAATCCTATAAATGGGATTAAATATTCATTAGATACTTTCATCTCAACAGCAATTTGTCCCAAAAATTCGGTTTGCAAAGATATAAAATTATCGCAAATGCAAGACAGTTATGAACATTTTTTTGTTTAAAACTGTTTTTCCTTTGTTTTCAGGGGTTTTTCAGTAATTTGGTTGTATTCAACTCTGGAATTATAAATGTCGATTGCTAAATAAACCGCTTCTTTGAACGAATTAAAATCGGCTTGATTTTTTCCGGCAATTTCAAATGCGGTTCCGTGATCGGGTGACGTTCTGATTTTGTTTAATCCGGCGGTATAATTTACACCATTTCCAAACGATAATGTTTTAAACGGAATTAACCCTTGGTCGTGGTAACAAGCAATAACGGCATCAAATTTTTCGTGCGATTTATTTCCGAAGAAACTATCCGCAGCATACGGACCAAAAACGAAAGTTCCGGAGTCAAACATTTTTTTGATGGTTGGACGAATAATCTCATCGTCTTCTTTACCAATTACACCATTATCACCACAATGCGGATTTAATCCTAACACAGCGATTTTGGGTTTTCCAATCTTAAAATCTTGGATTAATGTTTTCTTTACAGTTTCAATTTTTTTCTTGATTAATTTTTCGGTCAAATGCTTAGAAACTTCTGTGACCGGAATATGATCGGTTAACAATCCAATTCGCAACGAATCATTTACCATTAACATTAAAGCATCGCCTTCTAATTCCTGGTTTAAATAATCGGTATGACCCGGAAATTTAAAATCTTCTGACTGAATGTTATATTTATTGATTGGTGCCGTAACTAAAACATCAACAACACCTTCTTTTAATGCTTTTGTAGCGGCAACAAACGATTTAACAGCATAACTCCCAACAATATCATTCGCAACACCATATTCCAAATTAAAACTTTCTTTCCAAAGATTAAAAACATTTATTTTGCCGGGGATGATCTGGTCTAAATTGTCAATTCCGTGAAGAGTTGTTGTTGATTCAAAACTTTTTTTAAGAAAAGACAACATTTTAACATTAGCAAAAATAACCGGTGTGCAAAGTTCTAACATTCTGGAATCTTCAAATGTTTTGAGAACGACTTCGCTTCCAATTCCGTTTAAATCTCCGATTGAAATTCCCACAAGAATATTTTCTGCTTTTTTAACCATGACAAGACGTAATTTATTGCTAATTTTGAAGTGCAAATTTACAAAAATAAAACTACAAATGTTTACCGGTATTATAGAAACTCTCGGAAGAATAAAATCGATTGAAAAAGAGCAAGAGAATGTTCATTTTACAATTACTTCCAGCATTACTTCCGAATTAAAAATTGATCAAAGCGTTGCTCATAATGGCGTTTGTTTAACTGTTGTGGCTATTGAAAATGACAATTACACCGTTACGGCCATTAAAGAAACACTTGACAAAACGAATTTAGGTACTTGGAAAGAAGGAGATGCTGTTAATTTAGAAAGAGCAATGAAATTGGGAGATCGGCTTGATGGCCATATTGTTCAAGGTCATGTGGATCAAATCGGAACTTGTGTTGATGTTAAAGAAGCAAATGGAAGTTGGTATTATACTTTTAAATATGATGTTACTTTGAACAATATAACTATCGAAAAAGGTTCAATTACTGTAAATGGTGTGAGTCTGACAGTTGTGAATTCTAAATTAAATGAATTTAGTGTTGCAATTATTCCTTATACGTATGAACATACGAACTTTCATTCCATAAAAGAAGGCACTGTTATTAATTTAGAATTTGATGTAATTGGGAAATATGTTTCTCGATTGAACGAGCTCAGAAAATAAAATAGATAAAAAACGCTGAATTATTTCAGCGTTTTTTTTATGTTTTGATTAAGGTTGTATTTGTAAAAAGCAAACACTAAACCTATTAGTAACAAAAGGACAACTCCTCCATCAATCGGTAAACCCGGTGGAGGTGGTGTTGGTGGTGGAGGGTTTTGAACAACAGCTAAATTTGCAGCATGCAATGTTGACGAAACCATTCCTATAATAAAGTATCCTAAAAGGACAATTAAAAACTTATTTGGAACAATTCTCATAGGGTGTAAATGTAAATAAATTTTTTCTTTAACAAAATATTTTGACAAATAAAGTAAAAATCTCTATAAAACGAAAACTAAGTTACTCTTTTTTTTAACTTAATCTTCAAAATTCATAAATCATCGCCAAAAGTACATTTTTTTTGATAAGTTACTTAATTTCAAAATTATATTAACGTAAAATGTTTTGTTTTGGTTTGTTGTTGATGTAGAATTTATAATTCGTTTGAATGAATTTATTTAAATGCCTCTTTCATCAACTCCTGTTCAACTCTTGAAATCCCAATTTTATTTGCTACGGTTTTCCAACCATTTACAGAGTTTAAAACCTCTTCAATAATAACATTCATTGCATTATTATCTAGTTTAAAATACTCTCCAACACTTTTTGCTAATTCAAAATCCAACGCATTATTATCCATGTCAATGTTCAATGCTAATCCATTTTTGTCAATTGACGGATTGATATCATAAGCCGGAGATAAAACCCAGCCTTTGTCTGTCAACAAAAAACCATGATTTCTCAAGTGATCGTCAGTATTTGAGACCGCAATATTAAATACTATCCGCCTCCATAATTGATGTAGGTCTTCGGTTATGTTTGCACCATTGTATTGTATGAATTCAGCAATATCTAAATAGCTTGGGGCATTATCCCTAATTGTATCTTCATTATTCCCGGTCATTGTCATTGCTGATGAGAAATGAATTCGATCGCCTTTTTGTCTATCAAATCGCTTCGTAAAAAAAGTGTGATGCTTTCCGCTAATTTTTTCAATTTTTGACTCTGCCATATTGATGCCGGCATTTATAGCAAGTTTATACGTTAGATATTCCCAAGCTCCTTTGTCTATTGTATCATTTTGAGAAGGAAATTTTGCAATCCACAAATCACCTTCGTCTAATAGGTTTGCTTTTGGTCTTGCTCCCCCTAAAGAAGAACCCGGTGCAATTAGAATAGCTAACCACTTTTTGATCTCATCATTATCTTTATCGCTTTCAATGTGCTCTGCGGCTTGTTGTAGCTCTCTTATTGAAGACATTGGCGGTGTCGGATGCGTATTGTCATCGTCCAGAAACGGGCCGTCTATATCAAGCTTAAATCGCAAGGCTCCCATTCTGCTTTCATCATACACGCCTAACAAATAATCAATATCATATAAGTTTGGTGTTTGTTTGCCCGCTTCTTTTGCAATTTGGGCTTCACGTCTTTTCATTAAGGTACGTCCCCAAGTATCGGGCATACTATCGAGAAAAATTCCGAAGTTTTCTTTTTGGTTCGGAAACTGCTGTCCGGTAAACCATTGTATGTCTGGGTCTAATAAGAATCGAGATTCAGAATTGAGCCAAAGTTTATCATACTCAAAACTAAATGACTTTCTTCCTTTGCCTTGATGTGCTGAAAGAATACCAATCAATTTAGGCTCATTCATTCCAAGCCAATGAGCATATACCAAAATATCTGTTTTATTTACTGCCATTTTTTAAGATTAAAGAAGTTCCAAATCTTGAAGTTTTCTACCGAGTTCATCGTCAGAAGCTAATTTTAAAAAATCATTTTCAAGATTAAGAACTCTTAGAACATTAAAGTAAGCACCAATTGCAACTCTTGCATTTCCTTTTTCAATCTCATAAAGAGTCATTCTTGATACATCGGCCCGTTCAGCAACTTGAATAGCAGTTAACTTTCTTCTCTTTCTGGCAAGCTTGATATTCTCACCTAATGTATCGAGTATTTTTTGATGTTTTGGATATATTTTTTGTTTTTTAGTATTCATAAAGTATAATATTATATACAAATATATGTATTTTGAATATAATACTATACATTTTTAATTTTTTTTTAGGGTAAGATAAAAGTATAAAAACAAAAAAGCATCTACTTTTTAGTAAATGCTTTAAATAATGTGGTCCCACCTGGGCTCGAACCAGGGACCACCTGATTATGAGTCAGGTGCTCTAACCAACTGAGCTATAGGACCGGTTTAGAGAGTGCAATATTACTACTATTTTTGATTTACTCAAAATATAAATCGATTTTATTATAGACTTTAGTAATTACAAACCTTATCATCTCCTCAAGATATTGATTTAGAATATTCAAAAAGTACTTACTTTTGCAAAAAAATGTGTGATGCGTAAAATTTTCTACCTCAAAACCTGTGATACTTGCAAAAGAATCATCAAATCACTTCCCAATACAAAGGATTTTATCTTTCAAGACATAAAAGAAGAACCCATAACCGTTAAACAATTAGAGGAGCTTCATCAACTATCCGGAAATTACGAAGTCCTTTTTAGCAAAAGAGCTAAATTATACAAAGAAATGGGTCTAAAAGATGAAAAACTCACCGAATCTGACTTCAAACGATACATTTTAGAACATTACACGTTCTTAAATCGTCCGGTAATTGTAATCGATAAAACTATTTATATCGGAAACAGTCCCAAAACCGTTCAAGCCGCCATCGATTTTTTAGCAAATGAGTAAAAGACATTGGGCATTAATGGCTGCCATGTTGGTGTCCATTATTTATGGTGTTACGTTTACCATTGCCAAAGACGTTATGCCCGAATTTATTGAACCTTTTGGCTTCATTTTACTTCGTGTTGGCGGTTCTGTTTTATTGTTTTGGATGGTTTCCTTTTTTGGACCAAAAGAAAAAATAGCACTAACCGATTTCCCTCGAATTGTTGCCGCCGCTTTTTTTGGAGTGGCGTTAAACATGCTTACTTTTTTTAAGGGCTTAAGTTATACTTCACCCATCATGGGAGCAGTTTTGATGGTTACAACACCCATGATTGTGCTTATTCTTTCAGCCATAATTATGAAAGAACGGATGTTAAAAAGAAAAGTTTTCGGCATCATTTTAGGTTTGGCAGGAACGGTTTCGCTCATACTTTACGGTAAATCAATGATTAATGCTCCCAATGAAATGCTTGGTAATTTGTTGGTGTTTATCAATGCCATATCGTATGGTTTTTACCTCATCATCGTTAAAAAATTAATGGATAAATACAATGCTTTCACTTTTGTAAAATGGATTTATTCTTTTGGTTTTTTGATGGTTTTACCATTTGGTTGGAATGAATTTAATGCTGTGAATTGGTCATTAGTTCCTACTGATATTTATTGGAAAATTGGTTTTGTAGTCGTTTTTTCAACCTTCTTAACCTATTTGTTGAATTTGGTTTCCATGCGAGAATTAAAACCTACCACGGTTGCAGTTTTTATTTACCTTCAACCGTTATTTGCAACTATTTTTGCCATCAGTTTAGGTAAAGACGATTTGAGTTGGGTGAAAATCGGCTCGGCCATCTTAATATTTGTGGGAGTTTATTTGGTAACACAGAAGAAGAGCGTTCAATAATCAGAAGTTAGTTAGCAGTAACTAAACACTGAATACTTTTCGAATGAACACTGACCACTTTTTATTATCTTTGAAAACATTTTTTACAATTTATGATACAATCAATGACTGGTTTTGGAAAAGCGTCTAAGCAACTTTCAACCAAAAAAATCACCGTAGAAGTTAAGTCGTTAAACAGCAAAGGTTTGGATTTGAATGTCCGAATGCCTTCTGTTTATCGTGAAATGGAGCTGGGTTTACGCAATGTGATTTCGCAAAAGTTGGAACGAGGCAAAGTCGATTTTTCAATTTTTATTGAAGTAACCGGTGAAGAAACTTCTTCCAAAATCAATGTACCAATTGTTAGAGGATACATCAATCAAATGAAAGCTGTGATTCCGAATGCAGACGAAACCGAATTGATGAAAATGGCCGTTCGTATGCCGGATGCCTTAAAAACAGAACGCGATGAAATTGATGAAAATGAATGGAATGAAATTCTGAAAGTAGTGGATGATGCCATGAAAAACATTGCCTCTTTTCGTATGGATGAAGGAAAATCATTGGAAAATGAATTCATTATGCGAATCGAAAACATTCGAAAGTATATGAATCAAGCCGTAAGCATGGACACTGAACGAATTGAAACCGTTAAAAACCGCTTGCGAACCGCATTAGATGAATTGGAAGCTAACGTAGATGAAAACCGTTTTGAACAAGAATTGATCTTCTATCTTGAAAAATATGACATTACCGAAGAACGCGTTCGCTTAGAAAATCACCTGAATTATTTCATCGAAACCATTGCCGGAATTGAAGCTAACGGACGTAAATTAGGTTTTATTACGCAAGAAATCGGTCGTGAAATCAATACAATGGGTTCCAAATCCAATCATTCAGAAATGCAAAAATTGGTGGTGATGATGAAGGATGAATTGGAGAAAATTAAAGAACAAGTTTTGAACGTTTTATAAAATAATTACCTCGATGCCGTTATTTAAATTTTCTAAAGATTTTAAAAGTTATGCCTTGATTTTATTCTTACTAGCCTTATTTTCTTGTGGAAGTGCAATAAAAACATTGGTAGGTTTTAAAAATCCAAAAGTAGAAACCAAAGAATCACTTTTAAGTTATTTATCAGAAATAAAAGAAAATGAAACTACTTATTTTTTGAAAGCTGATAAAATTGGAGATAGTGCTACGGTTTACAGAAATTTCCTTTTCGGATTTAATTCGGATTTATTTATGTTCAGTAAAAACGGTCAAAAATATTGTTATCTGGGAACTGAAGAATGTTCGGGAGTTCAAATGACAAGTGCGTTTAAAAACTTTGAAGAAAATTATGCTCCTTGCACTAATGATTCTACCACAACGCTTTCTTCTTTCGTAAATAAATTAGTTGATAAAAATGGAAAGCCATTAAACAGCAACGATTTGCCATCAGCAGAATATTATATTTTTCAAAGTTGGAATAAATATTCAACGTCATCAAAAAGACTGAAAGAAGATATTAATTGGTTATATGATTTGAAGAAAAATTCTACAATTCCGATCGAAATTATATTGGTTAATACCGATTTATTGGAAGAATGGGGTTTGGAAAAAAATGGAGAATTATCTGTTAAATTTAAAAAAGAAGGAAAAACCATAGATATGACTTTTGGTAAATTGCCATTAAAGAAACAACACAATGAATAAAGGAAAACTACTTGTCTTCTCTGCACCATCCGGCTCGGGAAAAACCACAATTGTTAGGCATTTGTTGGCTCAACCCGAATTAAATTTGGAATTTTCGGTTTCCTGTACAACAAGAGAACCACGAGGAGAAGAAGTGCACGGAAAAGATTATTATTTTATATCGCTTAAAGAATTTAAAAACCACATCAAAGCCGAAGAGTTTGTTGAATGGGAAGAAGTGTACCGCGATAATTTCTACGGAACATTAAAAAGTGAAGTCGAACGCATTTGGGCAAAAGGAAAAAACGTGATTTTCGATATTGATGTTGCAGGTGGATTGCGAATAAAATCGAAATTCAAAACCGAAACCTTAGCTGTTTTTGTGAAACCACCCAGCATTGACGAGTTGAAAATCCGTTTAAAAAAGCGTTCAACCGAAAGCGAAGATAAAATCAATATGCGTATTGCAAAAGCATCGGTTGAATTGGCAACCGCACCGCAATTTGATAAAGTAATTAAAAATTATGATTTGGAAATCGCGAAAGCGGAAGCATATGAATTGGTAAAACAATTTATAAATCAAAATG
Source organism: Flavobacterium azooxidireducens (assembly GCF_023195775.1). Lineage (NCBI taxonomy): Bacteria > Pseudomonadati > Bacteroidota > Flavobacteriia > Flavobacteriales > Flavobacteriaceae > Flavobacterium > Flavobacterium azooxidireducens. The sequence continues at coordinate 1,706,379 of NZ_CP096205.1, read as the reverse complement.
ATTAAAATGAAAATCGGATTATATTTTGGCACCTTCAATCCTATTCATGTGGGGCATTTAATCATTGCCAATCACATGGCTGAGTATTCCGATTTAGATCAGATTTGGATGGTGGTTACGCCACACAATCCGCACAAACAAAAAAGTACGTTGTTGGATGATTATCATCGGTTGGAAATGGTTCATTTGGCAACAAAAGATTATCCGAAAATAAAACCAACCGATATAGAATTCAAATTACCTCAACCGAATTATACCGTCAATACGTTAGCTCATCTTCAGGAAAAATATCCTAACTATGAATTTGCTTTGATTATGGGCGAAGACAATCTGAATTCGCTTCATAAATGGAAAAATTACGAAGTAATCCTTCAAAACCATGACATTTTTGTCTATCCACGATTAAATTCCGGTGTGATTGATGAACAGTTTATCAATCATCCAAAAATTCATCGTGTGGGAGCTCCAGTGATTGAGTTGTCTTCTACCTTTATTCGCGAAAGCATCAAACACGGCAAAAATGTTAGAGCCGTTTTACCCGAAAACGTGTGGGCTTTTTTAGATCATAATTTGTTTTATAGGAAGTAAAACTTAAATGATTTTCTATGAAAAATATCAAAAAAGAAATTGAAACTATATCTCTGATTGTTTTTCTATTTCTTTCAATAAACGCATTTTCTCAAGAAAAAGAAGTTGAAATCATCAAATTCAAAGTTGAAGAATCCAAAAATAATCCTCTTCCTGGTGTTTCTATTTATGAAAAAGGAACTTCAAATGGAACTACAACTAATTTTGATGGCGAAGCTTTTTTAGAATTACATAACAAAAATCAAACAATTGTTTTAAGTTTTCTTGGTCCACAAATTTCATTTAACCTCATCAATAATATTGATTTCATTCAATTAAATATTGAAAAACGAAGACTGACTTTTTATAGAAATGGCAAAAAAATAAAACGTATAAAACCTAAATTTGACGGTATTTAATTCTCTTAACACTCCTTTACCATTTGTTCCTCCTATCCTTTTGTAACTTTGTTCAATAAAGAATTTAAAACAAAATGATATGACAAACTTCGATTTATACAACCCAACCAATTATATTTTTGGTAAAGGTCAAATAGCAAAATTATCCGAATTAATTCCGAAAAATAGCAAAATTTTATTGGCTTATGGTGGCGGAAGTATTTTTAAAAATGGCATTTACGACCAAGTAAAATCAGCACTTTCCGGTTTTGAAATTGTTGAATTTGGTGGAATTGAACCCAATCCTCGTTTTGAAACATTAATGAAAGCGGTAGAAATTATTCGCAACGAAAAAATCACTTTTATCTTAGCCGTTGGTGGCGGAAGTGTGATTGATGGAGTGAAATTTATTTCCGGAGCCGTGAATTTTGAAGGCGATGCGATTGAGATTTTGAAAAAACGAGTTTTATTTAAAGATGTTTCCAAAGTCATTCCGTTTGGAACTGTTTTAACCTTACCTGCCACAGGAAGCGAAATGAATTCCGGTGCGGTAGTCACCATCGAAGCTACTCAGGAAAAATTAACGTTGGGTGGAAGTGCTTTATTTCCTAAATTTTCAATTTGTGATCCAACTGTAGTAGCCTCTTTACCAAAAAGACAATTGGAAAATGGTGTTGTCGATGCTTTTACACACGTGATGGAACAATACCTCACGTATCCGCACGATGCACTTTTGCAAGACCGTTTTGCCGAAAGTATTTTGCAGACTTTGATTGAAATTGGTCCCGATGTGGTTAAAAACCCATCGGATTATAAATTGGCTTCCAACTTTATGTGGTGTGCCACGATGGCATTAAATGGTTTGATACAGAAAGGTGTTCCGAGCGATTGGGCAACCCATATGATTGGACACGAATTAACCGCTTTATACGAAATTGATCATGCTAGAACATTGGCAATTATTGGTCCAAATTTATACCGCGTTTTATTTGAAACGAAGAAAGAAAAATTAGCTCAATATGGTGAGCGGGTTTGGAATGTAGATGGCAAATCTATTGAAGAAAAAGCAACGCAAGCCATTGAAAAAACGGTTGAGTTTCTTCATAAAATGGGCATGGACACCAAACTTTCCAATTACACATCTGATTATGAAAAATCGGCTGATTTTATCGTAGATCGTTTTGAAGAAAGAGGCTGGAAAGCCATGGGTGAAAAACAAAATATCACATTAGAGAAAGTGAGACAAATTGTCGAGATGAGTTATTAAAAAAGTTGCTGAGGTTCTGAGATGCTGAGGTTCTGAGAAAAATCAATGCAAATCTATATTATAAAAGTCTAAAAAAAGATACTTAAACAAGTTCAGTATAAAATTCAAAAGGCGTTCCAGAAGTAATTTCCGGAACGCCTTTTTCAAAACACCAAAACAAAATTTAACTAACTCTAACTTGCCCTTGGGCAAATGATTGTTGAGTAAGAACGTTAGGTTTTAATTATTATTGTATTGATTATTAATATTTTAACTTTTCTACCAAATTCGTACTCTTTTGTCTTCGGCAATATACATTCCGTCGCCAGGTTTAATGTTGAATGCTTCATAAAAAGCATCTACATTTTGAAGCGGAACGTAGGCACGGTATTGTCCCGGAGAATGCGTATCTGTTTTTACTAAATTTTTAATCGCTTCGTCTCTGGCTTTGCTTCTCCAAATGGTTGCCCACGAAATAAAGAAACGTTGTTCGGGCGTAAAACCATCAATTAAACCCGGATTTCCTATTTCCTTTAAATGAATTTTCAATCCGTCTAAAGCGGCACTCACTCCACCTAAATCGCCAATGTTTTCTCCTAACGTGAATTTTCCATCTACAAATATTCCCGGTAACGGTTCTAATTGGGAATATTGATCTGCTAAAGCTCCGCCTAGTTCTGTAAATTGTTTTAAATCTTCATCGCTCCACCAGTTTACTAAATTTCCGTCGGCATTGTAACGTGAACCGCTATCGTCAAAGCCATGCGAAATCTCGTGACCAATTACTGCTCCTATTCCGCCATAATTCACTGCTTCATCTGCTCTGTAATCATAAAACGGCGGTTGTAAAATTGCTGCCGGAAAAACGATTTCATTAAACGACGGACTATAATAAGCATTCACCGTTTGAGGAGACATTCCCCATTCGGTCTTGTCAACCGGTTTGCCTAATTTGGCAAAATTCTCGTCATTACGCCATTTGGTAATTCTTTTTGAATTTTCAAAATAAGTTCCTCCGTCTTTTGGACTAACAATTGTTACTTTAGAATAATCTTTCCACTTATCAGGATAACCAATTTTTACATTGAACTTTCTCAATTTGGCTTTAGCATTATCCTTAGTAGATTGAGCCATCCAAGGCAAATTATTGATCCTGTTTTCATACGCTAAAAACAAATTATCAATCATTTTTTTTGCTTTTTCTTTTGCTTCAGCAGGGAACTTTTTTTCTACATAAATTCTACCCAATGCTTCCCCAAAAGACCCATTAATGGTTTGTAAAGCTCTCTCATCAAGAGGTCTTTGTTTTACTGCTCCGGTTAATGTTTTTCCGAAAAACTCCCAGTTGGCATTTCCAATTTCGGTAGAAAGCATTCCTGCAGAGCGGTTTAATAATGTCCAACGCATGTAGGCCTTCCAATCTTCTACTTTATTTTCTTTGAAAATAGATTCTAAAGCGGTCATGTATTTTGGTTGCGATACGATTAAAGTATCCACAACAGGCAAACCAACACCTTTTAAATATTCTGTCCAATCAACAGTTGGCGTTAATTTTTGAAGTTCAGCCACCGTCATTGGGTTGTATGTTTTTCTTCTGTCTCTTCTTTCCACTCGATCTAAACGAGGTGTTGCCATGGCGATTTCGAGAGCTAAAACTCTATCAGCACTTGCTTTGGCTTGAGCTGGTTTTTCGCCTAAATAACTCATCATTTTGATGATGTGAGCATGGTATTTTTCTCTTTTTTCTTTGCTGTCTTTTTCGTCGGAAACATAATAATCTCTGTCTGGCAGACCTAAACTTCCTAAACCAACATTAACTACATTTCGGTTACTGTTTTTGGAATCTGTTCCCACACCAACACCAAAAAACCCGATTCCGCCTTGGGTTTCCATTTCGATTAAAAGTTTCTTTAAATCCGAAATATTTTTAACGGCATTTATCTTTTTTAAATAAGGTTCTAATGGTTTTATTCCAAGTTTATTTCTGGAAATCGTATCCATAATTGAACGGTAAAGATTTAATGCTTTTCCTTGATCTGTGTTGTCTGTGTAAGCTGAATTTTGCAATGCTTCTTTAAGAATTACTTTCATGTCTTCGTCTGTTTTTTGACGAAGTTCATCAAAGCTTCCCCAGCGGGTTCTGTCGGCTGGAATTTCATTTTTATCTAACCAATTTCCGTTTACAAATCTGAAGAAATCATCGCTTGGTTTTACGGATTTGTCCATGTATTCCAAGTTGATTCCAATGGTTTCTTTTTTGTTATCTTGAGCAAATCCGGCTGTAAAAGCAGAAACTGTCAAAACAAATAAAAGGTTTTTTCTAATTGTATTCATGTATTAATTTTTAATTATTCGTTTAACGGTTTGCCCATTTTCATTTGAAATTTTTATAAAATAAATTCCGTTTGAAACATGAGATAAATTTAATTCTGTTTGATTTTCGGTTAATTTAGAATTGTCAACTGAAAGTATGTTTTTTCCAGTAACATCATAAATTTCAATTTGTTGCGGTTTAAAATTTCCATACGATAATGTAAACAAACCTTTTGATGGATTTGGATAAACTACTATTGTATTGGTTGCAAAATCTTGGTTTGATAGGGTTCCGTCGATTACAAAATCATCAATAATTGCACCTTCTCTTGTAACGGTATAATCAGAATGAAATACAAATCGGAACATAATATTACTTTCATTTGTAAACGCATTTAACATATAACTATATTCCAATAAACTTGTGTTGATTCCTGTCCATTGAGCACCGGGACAGATATCACAATCATTGGAAGTTTCAGGATTTCTATCACTGTTGTACCAGTTTGGATCACTGGCAGTTCCTAAAACTGACCAGTTTTCACCAAAATCAGTAGAATATTCTACGTAAAGAACATCCCAATTTTCTTCAATATCAAATGCCATTTTAAAACGCATTATCGGATTGGTAATTTGGGTTAAATCATAACATTGCGAATACAGATAAGCTTTGGTAAAATCCAAATAGTTTCCACTTAAATTGGTTCCGTAAACATTTGAACCGGATGAAGTTTGATTTAAGGTTAAGCCTGTTGGTATACCACGTTGCCAAGTATTTTCTGGTCCTTCTACGTGATTAGAAAGTAAAGCAGAATCTTCTGTTTCAAATGTATTTACAATACCTACTTGACCGCTGTCGTTATTTAAAATTTGGATACTTAATGTATTATTATTACTAAAAGCATCATTGTCCATAACCACATTAGCTTGAATTGTTGAATTTCCTGTAGTGATAGTAACATTAGGAATTTCTACAATTGTATTGGCTTGAGAAATTAAATTTCCATTCCATTCATAAACCGATTCTTCTCCGTTTATGGAATAGTTTAAGGTAAAATTAGTTATTGTAGAAGATCCGGCATTTTTGACTAAAAACGATAAACCATCTGCTCCACAATTAATATTCAACGCTGAAGGATTTTCTATACTCAACAAAGCGATTTCATTTTCTGATAATTGAGATGGAATTGCAGATTGCCAAACTCCTCTTCCGTAAGTTGAAGCCACAATTTTTCCGTCTAAAATGTTAATTTCTAAATCGGTTACGGTAACATTTGGTAAATTGGTATCATACGGAATCCATGAATTTAAAGAATCATCACGGTAATAAACACCCAAACTTGTTCCCACATAAATTGGATTTAATGGATGATTGGATTGATGTCTAACAACGTTCTTTCCAATTAATGGTAAACCTTGTGAAATATTGGTAAATGAAACTCCACTATTGGTTGATTTAAGAACAGATCCGTTTGTTCCGGCTGTTGAAACATAAATTATGTTGTTATCGTGAACATTCACATCAATTGATGTAATTTCAGATGAGAACGAAAAAAGAAAATCAAATGTTACTCCCCTGTTTGAGCTTTTATATAAATTCTGACCATCGCCAATATACATAATGTCATCATTAGAAGGATCAACCACAACCAGTTCAATGTTTCCATCAAAAAAAGAATTTGTTGAAACATTTTGCCAAGAACCATTTACTAATTTATATAAATTGGAATATCCGGCAAATAATTCACCAACTGAATTAAAAATTAAAGGTGTAATCCAGTTGCCATCTTCACCATCAGGAGAGCCAATTGCTCCTGAAAGTGAAGCCCCTGCATTGTTGGTATAATACAAACCACCACCATTTTGAATAAAACCGTAATATTTATTACTATTGTTTGGATCGATGGCTGTTTCCATACCATCTGCTCCGTAAAAGTTTTTCCATTGATTATTGCTAAAAGCATATCCTCCATTATCTTGAAGTCCTCCGGCTATTTTTGAACTGGATTGCTTAGAAACAGATATTCTGTAAAACTGACCAATTTGAGCTGTTGCGGTTAAATCGGTGAACGAAGCGGCATTATCATTTGAAACATAAATTCCGCCATCGCTTCCGCAATATAAAACTCCATCGTAAAATCGTAAAAAATGAATGTCGGCATGCGTGTATGTAGCCTCGAATGGATTTGACCAATTGTTTATTTTTGTAAAATTATTTCCTCCGTCAGATGATTTCCATACGTTTAAAACACCTGTATAAACTTCTTCCGGATTAGTATCTGATACGGCTAAAGCTAAATCGAACCAAGCTTGATTAGCTTCAAAAATATCTGTAGTATTTCCTGTCACGGTAAAGTTTACTCCTGAATTTGTAGATTTATATAATCCTTGATGACTCCAATTTGTTCTGGCACTCAACACGTAAACATATTCCGGATTAGCAGGAGTTACATCAATAATTAAACGACCTGAATTAGCAGGCATACCGGAAGTAATCATTGTAAAACTATTTCCGCCATTGGTTGAGCGATAAAATCGATTGTTTGTAACCGCATAAACGATGTTTGGATTACCTGGTTTAAGTTTCAAATCTTTTACGTTTCCATTAAGATTGTTTGACCAAGTTGTTCCGCCATTGGATGTTTTATAAAGTCCTGCACTTGTTGCTACCCACAAAGTGGAAGGGTCATTTGGGTGCATAAAAATATCTGCTGCAACGGTTGATGTATTGTTGAAAGTCAAACCGGTTGTGTTCCAAGTTAATCCACCATCATTTGATTTTAAAACACCAATAGAATAGGTGTCACTGGCATCTTTATCTCCGGTAGCAATGTAAATTATATCAGAATTTGTATGATCGATGGCAATTCCAGAAACACCAATTTGAGGCAAATAATCCGATAATGGAATCCAGTTCTGACCTGCATCAGTAGATTTCCAAATTCCTCCTGCGGGTGCACCGATATAAATTGTGTTGGCGTTATTTGGATCAACCATAACCACATTCACTCTTCCTTGACCCGAAGACCAAGAACCGGTGTTCGTGTGATTAAAAGGCCCTAAAGGCTCCCAATTGCTAACGTCGTTTAGCGTTTCGTCACGGCTCAAAACTCTGTTGCGTTTTTGATTCCAAGCTTCCCACATTTGAGCAGGTGTCATCAAGTTTCCGTTTTCATCTACTTTATTTCGCCAATGGGTTTCCCATCGCATAAAAGGTTTGTAACCACTTCCTTTTGTTTTATGATTTTTATCTTGCCAATAGTTATCAAAAGCTGTTTTGATTTCATCAATGGTTGCATCCTTTTTATCATCCTTTTGAACATTTTCCATCCATGGAGCGGTTGAATTAAATTGAGCAAAAGCAAAAGAACATTGAATAATAAATAATACGAGTAGAATTTTTTTCATTTACATAGAATTTTACTCAAAAATAGAAAAACGTTTTCAATTCATAACTATTAATTAACAGTTGTATAAGCAGAAGTTTTGACAATATCTTTTTTACCTTTGCAAAAATAAATGCAATGCTATCCTACATCAAACAATATAAATTTAGAATTTTAGGTTTTATTCTTTTTTCAGCAATATTTCTTTCTATTTCTATTTATTTGTTAACTCCCAATAAAAAGCTTCCTATTTTCAACCCTTCCGATGTGAATCCTGAATTGGTTGACAGTACTGTTCAACATGTGAGTAAATACCATACGATTGCCGATTTTTCGTTTACCAATCAAAACGGAGAAATAATTTCTCAAAAAAATTACGAAGGAAAAATTTATGTTGCCGATTTTTTCTTTACGACTTGTCCTACAATATGTCCGATTATGCAAGATAATATGGTGGAAATTCAAAATGCTTTTAAAGATGTTTCGGATGTGATGTTGTTATCTCACACCGTTATGCCACATATCGATAGTGTGCCGGTTCTAAAAAAATATGCAATTGAAAAAGGTGTAATTGATTCGAAATGGAATTTGGTAACCGGCGACAAAAAAGACATTTTCTACATTGCCCGTAAATCATATTTAGCTGTAAAAACGGAGACAGAAGGCGAATTATATGATATGGTTCACACCGAAAATTTTATTTTAGTCGATAAAAAAAGACGCGTTCGAGGTTTTTATGACGGAACCAATAAAGAAGAAATAAAGCGACTAATTGAAGATATTCGTTTTTTAATGACCGAAAAAAATTAACTTCTTTTTTTGAAAATTCTCCTTTCGATACTAATTAAAAAGATGTATTTTTGTATTTATACTAATTCTAAATAAAGTTGCAAACAACCGCAAATCTTCTTCAAAAAGGGCAAAAAGCTATCATTATTTCTTTTAATTTAGATACAATTCCATTAAAATTAATTGAAATGGGTTGTATGGAAGGTCATTTGATAGAATTGGTTCAAACTGCACCTTTGGGCGATCCACTTTATTTAAACATCAATGGTACTCATCTGGCTATTCGAAAAGAAATGGCAAGCGATATCGTTGTTGAAATCATTGAAAATTAATTGTTTCTATGAAAGATTTGCCAATAAAAGTTGCTCTTGTGGGAAACCCAAACACTGGAAAAACATCATTGTTTAATCAGCTTACCGGATTAAAACAACAAGTTGGAAATTATCCCGGAATTACGGTTGAGCGAAAAGTTGGCTCGTGTAATTTACCTCAAAATCAAAAAGCTACAATACTCGATTTGCCCGGAACGTATAGTTTAAACGCCAATTCGCTTGACGAAAATTTAGTGATCGAATTGCTTTTAAACAAAAACGATAAAGATTATCCCGATGTCGTTATTGTTGTAACCGAAGTTGAAAATTTAAAGCGAAATTTATTCCTTTTTACACAAATCAAAGACCTTGAAATTCCAACGATTTTAGTCATTAACATGGCTGATCAGATGGAGTTGAAAGGAATTTCATTGGATATTCCAACATTAGAAGAAACCTTAAAAACGAAAATTGCTTTAGTCAGTTCCCGAAAAGCAACCGGAATTACTGAATTAAAAAATTTAATTGTTGACTATAAAAATCTTTCAACCGAAGCTTGTTTGAATGCTTCAGAAATCGATTCGGATTACTTCGACAATTTGCGACGAATTTATCCCAACCAACAATTGTATAAACTTTGGTTGGTTATTTCACAAGATGTGAATTTTGGAGATCTTACAAAAAATATAATTCAAAACAATTCTTTTTCTAAATCGGATGAAGAATTAAAAAAACTTCAACACAAAGAAACCGTAAAACGCTATCAATTTATCAATGATTTACTCAAAATCGGTAAAAAAGTTGATGTTTCAAAAGCAAAAGACTTACGAAGTAAATTAGACAAAATTCTAACGCATAAAGTTGGTGGGTACGTCATTTTCTTTGCCGTTTTATTTCTAATTTTTCAATCGGTTTTTGAATGGTCCAGTGTTCCAATGGAATTTATAGATCAATCGTTTGCTTCCTTGAGCAGTTGGGTAAGCGAACATTTACCGGCGGGAAAACTAAACGATTTGGTTTCGCAAGGAATCATCCCGGGAATCAGTGGAGTGCTTATTTTTATTCCGCAAATTGCGTTTTTATTTCTCTTTATTTCTTTGTTGGAAGAAAGCGGTTATATGAGTCGAGTAGTTTTTTTGATGGATAAAACGATGCGTCGTTTTGGCCTTAGCGGAAAAAGTGTTGTGCCTTTAATTTCAGGAACTGCTTGTGCCATTCCGGCGATTATGGCAACTCGAAATATTGAAAATTGGAAAGAACGATTAATTACCATTTTAGTCACTCCTTTTACGACTTGTGCGGCGAGAATTCCGGTTTATACGATTTTAATTTCAATCATCATTCCGGATCAAAAAGTGCTTGGAATTTTCAATCTTCAAGGATTAACTTTGATGTTGCTATATGCATTGGGATTTTTTATGGCGGTGATTTCGGCAATGATTTTAAATAAAATTCTACAACTCAAATCAAAAAGCTTTTTTGTTATTGAAATGCCGAATTATAAAATTCCATACTATAAGAATGTGGGTTTGAATGTGATTGAAAAAACAAAAGCATTTGTGTTTGGAGCAGGAAAAATCATCATTTCATTGTCTATTATTTTATGGTTTATGGCTTCGTATGGGCCAACAGATAATTTTGCAAATGCGGAAGAAATCATCACTTCTCAACCACAAAATCAATTGTTGGAAGAAGAGGATTTGAATGACAAAATCGCATCCTATAAATTAGAAAATTCGTATATCGGAATCATCGGAAAATCAATCGAACCGATAATAAAACCGTTGGGTTACGATTGGAAAATTGGCATTGGTATCGTCGCTTCGTTTGCTGCCAGAGAAGTTTTTGTGGGAACAATGGCCACCATTTACAGTGTTGGAAGTCATGGCGAAGAAGAAAATACCATCAAAGAAAAAATGAGAAATGAAGTCAATTCCATTACAGGAAAACCGATTTATACATTTGCTTCGGGAATTTCACTTTTATTATTTTATGCGTTTGCTATGCAATGTATGAGTACGTTGGCTGTCGTTAAAAAAGAAACCAATTCTTGGAAATGGCCAATGATTCAACTTTTTGTGATGAGTGGGTTTGCATATTTAGTTGCATTTATCGCTTTTCAATTATTAGATTAACTCTCTTTTCTCAGTTTCTAAAGCATTGATTTTCAAAAATTTCTACATGGAAATTATACAACAAATAACCATAGTTGTATAATCTGCATTGATAATTCTGATTATAACTTTGCTGTCTAACTTTAAAAGAAATAAACATGCCAATTCTAAACATTTTAATCGTATTAATTATCGTTGGATTTTTGCTTTGGGTGGTAAACACTTATATTCCAATGGATAGAAAAATTAAAAGTATTTTTAATTTAGTGGTAGTAATTGCTGTAATTATTTGGTTACTGAAAGTATTTGGATTATTCGACTCATTAAGTAACGTAACTGTTTAGCCAATTAAATCACTGAAATTATGAACTTAAAAAGAATTTTCGGAGCAATACTTACCGTTTTAGGAATAGCGGGTCTTATTTACACTGCCTATTTGGCTGTTAATATGGGCGAAAGCAATCAAACTATTAAGATGCTTTTAGTGTATGGTATTTTAGGTTTAATCTTTTTTATATCAGGAATAGGATTGATTAAAACAACAAAAGATGAATCGTAATTGATTTATAGAAAATAGTATGATTTTGCCCTTAGTTTATAATAAAGCTTTCAATTTATTTTGGAAGCTTTGTTCTTTTGTATAAAGTCCTAATCTCTTTATTACATTATAAAAGACCCATTCTTCTTGCTGCTTTTACAATCGCTTCGTCGTCGCCGTGTGGCACTCTTAATTTATCTTTTATTAATTTTTTTCTAGTGTTAATTGCACTTAAGCTAAGGTCTAAAGATTCCGGCAATGTTTTGGTTCTCAAACCTTGCGAAAGCAATAAGATGATTCTGCGATCGGTTTGATCAAAATCTTTCAAATATTTTTTAATGGTTTCAAAACCTTGATTTGCTACCGGACTATAATAATGGTGACCTTCTACAATTTTTTGAAAAGCATCTTGCATACTTCTGTAATCCAAATCACTTTTAACTAAAATTCCTTCCGGTTGAAGTCTGTTTTTTAATTCATACAACAAAATTGGTTCATCGTGAGAAGTTAGAATAACAATTTTTAAATCAGGATTTGTAGCTTTAAGTAAAACCGCTAAATCTTCTCCGTTTTCAACGTCTTTTTGAAGAAAAGGCGGCATGTTTCTATCAATAAAACAAATAGAATATTCTGCTAATTCTGTTTTATTTTGAGATAAATTATACCCTTCTTCCAGTGAGGTTATCGTTCTGGCAGTCAAGGTAATTCCTAACTTATTTTGAGCTAAAGTTGTTTTATAACCTTCTAAAATAAGCGGATGATCATCTATCATCAATATTTTGATATTCATAGTGAAATGGTATTTTACAAAAAATTTGTGTCCCTTTTTGATTGATTGATTTTATTTTCACAAAGCCATCCATAGCAGAAACCCTTTGTTTGATGTTTTCTAAACCGATGCCTTTTGTTTTTGCTTCCGAATTAAATCCAATTCCATCATCCTTAATACAAAGTTCAATATTCTTTTTAATGATTTGGATAGAAATTGAAATATTTTTTGCTAGAGCATATTTCTGACTGTTGTAAACCGACTCTTGAATGATTCTGAAAAAATTAATTTTTAACGATTGGGTTAGACTTTCCCATTCAATTTCCGAATCAATTTCTAATTTATAATTGATTTTTGAAATGATTTTTTGGTCTTCAATAAAATCATTCAAAAGCATTAAGAAACTTTCCTTTTTTACAAATAAATTATTTTTTAAATCGTGTGCTATGTTCCTAATTTCTTTTTCTACTGTTTTAATTTGATCAACTTGATCAAGGAATTTTTCATTTTTTTCGGTATCTTCCTCAGTTTGAAAACCGTATAAATTAAATCGAATTCCGGCCAACATACTTAAAGTTCCATCGTGAAGTTCGAGTGAAATTCGGTTTTTTTCTAATGCTCTTCCTTCTTCCACTTTATGATGCTGATCAATCATCAATTGATATACCTCTTCATTGCTTTTTTGCTGTTCTTGAATCAATAACAATTCTTTTTGCTTTGCTTTCTGACGGAAAATAATATAAACCAAAATAAGCAATACAATGATTGAAATGGATGTAAAAACAATGAGTTGTTGCTGCTTTGCCAAGACTTCTTTTTGCTGAATTATTTCGTCTGTTTCATATTCAATTCGTGTGAATTTATTTCTGACAGCTCGTTCAGATTCCATCAAACTGTCGCTGAGTTTGATATAATTTTCTTTGTAAAATAATCTATTTTTAGGTTCTGCTTCTGCTAAAAAATTTAAAAGTAGTAATTCGTCACGATGACTTTTGATGTCTTGTGCTATTTCTTTCGCTTTCAAAAAATAAGAAACACTTTTGGCTGTATCTTTTTGACTCAAAAAATACTCTCCTTTTCTAGTATTGCTGACAATTACGCCTAATTTATTACCTAAACTATCTCTAATTTTTAAAGGAATATCAAACTCATCTTCTCTAACATTTTGATTGGATTTAAATTTGTAGTAAGTGAGATTATCCTTTAAAACTGCATACAAAAGTATACTTTCGTTTTTTAAATTCTTGGAAATTGCTTCTTCTAAAAGTGCAATTGCCTTCGCATTATTTTGCAACCGATGATAGCAAACCGCCATATTATTTTTGGTTTGAGCCATTAAAATGGAATATTGCGAATCACTTTTCAGTTTATTCAACTGTTCCAATGCTTGTTTGTGATAGTCTAATGCTAAATCGTAATTTTTAATATCGTTGTTTACGATTCCTAAATTGTTTAAACAATCATAAATTAACCGATTGTTTCCTGATTTTTTTGCAACTTCAAGTGCTTTGATGGTTTGAATTTCACTTTCTACCAAACTATTTTCAAAACGCAATAAATAGGCTTTGTTGAGAATGGTTCGTCCTCTTTTATCAAAGTTAGTTGATTTTAGAAAATGTAATGATTTGTTGTAAAAAACATAAGCAGTGTCGTTGTAAGATTTACCTCTGTAATAATCAGCAATGTCATAATATATAATTCCTAAACGAATACTATCTTTTGCTTTTAGAGACAATTCTAAATTTAGTTTACATACTTTAAGATACTCTTCTTGTAAACCAAAATTATAATATTGATCGGATAATTTAAGTAAATAAAGTCGCTTGAGCGAATCATTGGGTTTGTCCGCCAAAAGCCTGAATGTATAATCTAATGAACTATTTACCTCATCAGAGTAGTGTTTCTTACTTTCTGCAGAAGTGATTAAACTGTCTATCCGACCATAACTGTGTGAATAGTTTTCTTTATTGTTACAGGCATATAAAAAAAGTAGCATTACACTTATCGTGAGATACTTTGTCATAATTTTTAGTTGAATTATAACAAAGGTACTTTTTTAAACAAAAAAAAGTAGCGTTTACCGCTACTTTTCGATGTAATGCAAAAAAGGAGTAATTAATTTCCTCCCTTCTTAGGGTCAATATTTGTTTGGTCATTATTTTCAGTCACGGTTGTATTTCCTTGCGTTTCTACTTCCATATCGTCTGTAGTACAAGAAACTGTGGTTGTTGCAAATGTTAAAATCATTCCTAGGATAAATAGTGCTTTTTTCATGGTATTGTGTTTTTAAGTTATTTAGTTTTTTTTATAATAAAGAACGTTTTCTTTATTATTTGTCAAAAGTATGGCAACTAACAGCTGGTTCTTTGCACATTTTGTGCCTATTTTGTTAAAGTTTAACTTCTTCAACTAACTGATTTTTAGGTTTCTCCGTAAAATCTAAAAAAGCCTACTTATTCATTTTCAATACGTTAAAAAATTTTAAAATTATTTCTTATTTATATTTTGTCTAAATAAAATCTATAATTACTTTTGCAACGTAGATTAAATCTAAATAACAATAATGAAAAAGACATTTACACTTTGCCTGCTTGCTTTGACAAGCTTTTCTTTTGCTCAAAATTCAGAATCTCAAGACGATTTAGCTTTAAATGATACCGTTAGAAGATTAGACGGAGTTACAGTTAATGCCGATGTTTTAGTGGGAAGTAAATTCAAAGCAAAAAATAAAGCGGGTTCAACGTATTTTATTTCAGCAGAAGAGTTAAAAACCTTCAATTATTCTGATATTAATAGAGTTTTAAGAACAGTTCCTGGTGTAAATGTGGTAGAAGAGGAAGGTTTCGGACTTCGTCCAAGCATCGGTTTAAGAGGAACGAGTCCGTCAAGAGCATCAAAAATCACCGTAATGGAAGACGGGATTTTGATTGCACCTGCACCGTATTCTGCTCCGGCTGCTTATTATTTTCCTACGGTAAATAGAATTCAAAGTTTTGAAATTTTAAAAGGTGGTAGCCAAATTCAATATGGGCCTTACACAACCGGAGGAGCAATCAATATGGTTTCAAACCAAATTCCTTCTCAATTTTCAGGAAAAGTAGTAGCATCGATGGGAAGTTTTGATACCAAAAATACGTATGTGAATGTTGGTGATAATTTCAAAAACTTCGGTTATTTAGTAGAATACAACAATCGTAATTCTGAAGGTTTTAAAACCATCGATTTTAGCAACAGAACAACCGGCTACAACGGAAATGATTATGTGGCAAAATTTAGAGTAAACACTAGTCCGGAAGCAAAAATGTTTCAATCGTTGACATTGAAAGCTCAGTTATCAAATGAATATTCAGATGAAACGTATTTAGGTTTAACGCAAACCGATTTTGACAACAATCCTTATCGTCGTTATTTATCTTCTGAGGCTGATAAAATCGATACAAAACACGACCAATTAATGTTAACGCATTTGTTTATTCCGGTTGATTATTTAACTGTTACAACAAAAGCATACCGCAATAATTTTAAAAGAAATTGGTATAAATTACACGATGTAAATGTAGGTGGTTCAAATGTTTCTTTAGCATCAATATTAGATAATCCAGAGGAAAATCAAGCGGGTTACGACATTATTACCGGAGCAGTAAACACAGCAGATAACGCTTTAAGATTACGAAATAACAATCGTGGTTATTTGGCAGAAGGAATTCAAACCGTCTTTAATTTTAAACTTAACAGCGATGTTGTTGCACACGATATTGATTTTGGAGTTCGTTATCATTTAGACAGCGAAGACCGTTTTCAATGGGACGATCGTTATAAAATTCAAAATAATGCATTATTCAGAACTGCCACCGGAACTCCCGGAACGCAAGAAAATCGTGTTGAAAGTGCAGAAGCAGTTTCCGCTCATATTTTATATAATTTGACTTATAAAAAGTTTACGTTTTCTCCTGGAATTCGTTATGAAAACATCATTCGTCGTAGTTTAAATTACGGTACAGCAGATTTAGACAGAACCGGTGTAAACTTAAATCACAGACAAAACAGAACAGAAGAATACATTCCCGGTTTAGGAGTTTTGTATAAATTTAATGATAGTTACACGGCGTTCACTAGCTTGCACAAAGGTTTTTCACCTCCGGGTGTAAATGTGGAAGACAAAGGCGAAAGCAGTATGAATTATGAAGCCGGATTCCGTTTTACCAAAAAGGCATTAAACGGAGAAATCATCGCTTTTTACAATGATTTTAATCGTTTACAAGGTGCCGATACCAATGCAGCAGGTGGAACAGGAACAGGCGATTTGTTTAATGCCGGAGCAGCTCAAGTGCAAGGTTTAGAATTGTTGATTTCATATGATCTTTTGAATGATGAAAATTCTAAATTCAAATTACCGATTACTTTCAGCTACACTTTTACTGATACAGAATTAAAAAACAATTTTGAAAGTGATACCGAAGCGTGGGGAGAAATTGAAGTTGGTGATGAAATTCCCTACATCGCAAAAAATCAATTTTCAATTGTTGCCGGTTTAGATCACAAAAAATTCAATGTTTCCATCAGTGGAAAATACAATGACCAATTTAGAACGGTTGCCGGACAAGGTTCAATTCCGGATAACGAATTGGTGAAAAGCAACTTTATTATTGATGCTTCTGCGAAATATCATTTAACCGAAAAAGTAAGTTTGATGAGTAATATCGTGAACTTACTAGATAAAGAATATGCTGTTTCAAGAGTTCCTGCTGGATTACGTCCGGGAATGCCTTTTGGAATCCATTTCGGAATTTCAGCACAATTTTAAAAAATGTTTTTATTTGTTTGTTAAAGGTTCTCTGTTTTTGATAGAGAACCTTTTATCTTTGTAGTATGATTGATTTTCAGGAAATAATCGCGTTTATCATTTTAGGAATTGCAATTGTTGTTCTCTATTTTCATTTTTTTGGTAAAAAGAAATCGAAGAAAAATTGCAGTAGCGATGATTGTGGTTGTCATTAACTTCCCAACGCCACATCCAAACTCATCATTACCACAAAACCACCGATAAATCCGAGTGTTGCAATATCAGTATGTTTATCTTGTTGCGTTTCCGGAATCACTTCTTCTACCACCACAAAAATCATTGCTCCTGCAGCAAAAGCTAAAGCATAAGGCAAAATTGGTGTAAAAAACGTAACGGCAACTGCTCCTAAAACTCCGGCAATGGGTTCAACTAAAGCAGAAGATTGTCCGTATAAGAAACTTTTCTTTCTACTCATTCCCATTCGTCGCAACGGCATGGAAACGGCAATTCCTTCCGGAAAATTTTGAATCCCAATTCCAATCGCTAAAATAGTAGCTCCTGCAATAGAAGCTTCCGGAATTCCGGCCGCAACACCACCAAACAATACACCAACAGCCAATCCTTCCGGAATATTGTGCAACGTGATAGCCAAAACTAAAAGTGTCGTTTTTTGCCAAGGTGATTTTACACCTTCCGTTTCTTTGAAATTGATATGTAAATGTGGTAAAACTTTATCCAAACCAAACAAGAAAAAGGCCCCTAAAAGAAAACCAACCGCTGCCGGCATTACTTTTACAAATCCTTCTCCTTCCGACATTTCGATGGCAGGTGCAAGCAAACTCCAATAACTCGCAGCAACCATAACTCCTCCCGTAAAACCTAGCATTCCGTCTAACGCAGCACGATTCATCGTCTTAAAAAAGAACACGACTGATGAGCCTAAAGCCGTTAAAAACCAAGTGAATAATGTGGCATACAAAGCAGCCAAAATAGGATCAATACTCGATAAATACTCAACAATGCTATCAAACATATTATATCACTTTTACAAATAAATTACCTGCAATTTTATTCGAAATCAAAATCTCTTTTCCATTCATTAAAATAGTCAGCGACATATCAAAGGCTTCTTTGTTAATGATTTCAATTTCCGAACCTAACGAAATTTGATGTTTATCTAAATACTGCAAAAAACTCGGTGAACTATCTTTTACGCCCAAACACATCACTTTTTTGTTCAAACCCACTTCAGAAAGTAATTGTTTTTCCACTTTTATCATCTGTCCATATCGATCAGGAATCGGATCACCGTGCGGATCTTCTTTAGGGAAGCCTAAAAATTCATCCAATCGATTAATCAATTTCTCCGATTTAATGTGCTCCAATTCCTCTGCTAAATCGTGTACTTCATCCCACGTAAAATCTAATTTTTCTACCAAAAAAACTTCCCATAAACGATGTTTTCTTACAATCATTTTGGCAGCGTGTAGTCCTTTTTGAGTGAGTGTCACACCTTGGTATTTCTGGTAATCAACCAATTCTTTTTCGGCTAATTTCTTTACCATATCCGTTACTGAAGAAGCCTTACTCTCAATCATACCCGCAATCGCATTGGTATTAATTCCTTTGGGCGAAACCAAGGATAAATGATAGATTACTTTGATATAATTTTCTTCCGAATAGGTCATAAATTCAATTAATTGAAAACAAATATACTAAGATAATTTGATATGAGTAAAATAATTTTTAGTTTTGTCTAAATTTATTTTTTGGTATGAAAAAAATTCTGCTCTTAATTGTTTTATCATTTACATTAATTTCACAAGCTCAAGAAAAAGGAACGGTTGTGGGTCATATTTTATATGAGGGTCAAGCGGTTCCGTTTGCAAGTATTCTTTTGAAAAATGCAACAACAGGAACTTCGTCTGATGAAAACGGAAATTTTTCCATTGAAGTTCCGTCGGGAAAACAAACCATCATCGTGCAAGCAATCGGTTTTAAAAACCAGGAAAAAAATATTAATGTTCCTTCCGGAGGAAAAATTCATTTGGATTTTAATTTAGAAGAAAGTGTTTTCGGACTCAATCAAGTCGTTGTTTCTGCTACTCGCGGATTGCAGAAAAGAACCGAAGCTCCGGTGATTGTAACGGTCACAAATTCGGAAGTTTTACAAAAAGCACAAGCCATCAGTTTATCGGAAGGTTTGAGTTTTCAACCCGGATTGAGAATGGAAACGAATTGTCAGAACTGTGGATTTTCTCAAGTTCGGATGAATGGTTTAGATGGAGCATATTCTCAAATTTTAATGGATAGCCGACCAATTTTTTCAGCTTTAAATGGAGTGTACGGTTTAGATCAAATTCCAACTAATATGATTGAACGAATTGAAGTTGTTCGTGGTGGTGGTTCGTCTTTGTATGGGTCGAATGCGATTGCGGGCACCATCAACATTATTACAAAAGATCCGATTGAAAATTCGTTTGAAATTAATTCGCATTTAGGTTTAATTGATGGAAATGTGCCAGACAAAGCCTTAACGTTAAACGGAACAGTTTTATCAGAAGATTTGAATTTAGGAATTCAGATTTTTGCAATGCTTCGTGACCGCGAACCTTTTGATGCAAATGATGATAATTTTACGGAAATTACAACAATGCAAAATCGAACATTCGGATTCAAATCGTTTTATCGTCCGTTTGAACGAAGTAAAATTACGGCCGAATTTCATACGGTAAACGAATTTAGAAGAGGTGGTGAAAATCGATTTGATTTACAACCGTTTGAAGCACTTACGACAGAACAAATTACATCCAAAATGGTGGGTGGCGGACTCACATTTGAGAATTATTCGGAAGATGAAAAGAACAAATATGCTATTTATTTCAACACCCAACAATCTAAAAATGACAACTTTTATGGTGGTCGAGCCGATGATGAATTTGGCAATATAGATTATGAAGAAAGCATTCGCGGGTATGGAAATACAGAAGTCATCACTTGGATTGGTGGAGCTCAATACAACCGAAAACAAGAATCATTTTTAGGTGGATCGGCAACCTTAACAACCGGAGCCGAATACAAAAAAGAAATGATGGTTGATGAAAAACCAGGTTATAATGCATTTGTAAATCAAACATTAGATATTCTAGGAATTTATGCTCAACAAGAATGGAAAGTCAATGAAAAACTGAAAGTTTTAGGTGGATTGCGAGCCGATTTTCACAATGCTGCCGATGAAGCTGTGATTTTTAATCCGAGACTAAACATCCTTTATAACTTTAAAGAAAATTTGCAATGGCGAAACAGTTATGCCAAAGGTTTTAGAGCTCCACAAGTTTTTTCGGAAGATATTCACGCCCGAATTGCAGCCGGAGAAGTGGCGTTAGTTGAATTAGCTGATGGATTGGAGTCGGAAACTTCCCATTCATTTTTAACTTCGTTAGATTGGAATAAAGTTACTCCAAATTCGGAAGCCGGATTGACATTTGAAGCCTTTTACACCCGATTAAACGACCCATTTGTGTTGGAACAACTTTCAGAAACCATTTGGGAAAAACGAAACGGAAAAGGAGCTGATGTTTATGGTGTGAATTTGGAAGCAAAATATGCTCCGGGACAAAAATGGCAGTTTCAAGCTGGAGCAACGATTCAAAAAGCGTTGTATGACGAAGCAGTTCAATGGAGTGAAAACGTGACGAATACAAATCGAAATTTCTTCCGTTCACCAAATGTGTATGGAAATTTGATGGCAACATTTTCTCCTAAAAAGGCTTTTCAAAACAATATTTCTGTGGTGTACACCGGAAAAATGTATGCTCAGCATTATGCCGGATTTATTGCCGAAGACCGTTTAGAAACTACAAATGACTTTTATGAAGTAAATTTTAAATCATCGTATACGTTTGTAGTAAAAGAAAAATTACATCTTCAATTAAGTGGTGGAATTCAGAATTTATTCAATCAATACCAAAAAGATTTTGATTTAGGTGTGAATAGAGATGCTACTTATATTTACGGCCCATCTCGACCAAGAACTATTTTTATAGGATTAAAAATCGGAACGGACTTGTTGTAATTCATAACTTTTGAGGATTTGAATCCAAAAAAAACATAACTTTTTTGGATTTGGGACGAATAACTCATAAAAACACACGTTATCACACCCGAAAACTATCTTGATTTTGTTCTTTGATTTTCTATTTAATCATAACAAATCTTTATGATTGAAATCATCAAATGAAAATGAAAACTTAGTAACTTTGCAAAGTCTTAGAATCTGAGAATCGAACAATCCAAAAATCTAACAATCTAATAGAAAAAATATGTATCCAGAAGAAATGGTAAAACCAATGAGAGCCGAATTATCGGAAGTAGGTTTTCAAGAATTATATAGTGCAGAAGCGGTAGAAAATGCAATTTCACAAAAAGGAACAACGTTGGTAGTTGTGAATTCAGTTTGCGGATGTGCTGCCAGAAATGCAAGACCGGGAGCAAAAATGAGTTTAGACGGGTCTAAAAAACCGGACCAATTAGTGACTGTTTTTGCCGGTGTTGACAAAGATGCCGTTGATGCAGCGAGACAACACATGTTTCCTTTTCCACCATCGTCGCCAAGTATGGCTTTGTTTAAAGATGGCGAATTGGTTCACATGTTAGAACGTCATCACATTGAAGGTCGTCCTGCGGAAATGATAGCAGAGAATTTAAAAGATGCTTATAACGAGTTTTGTTAAGCTCTATTTTATAAAAACCAAAATCCTTTCAGATGTAAATTTGAAAGGATTTTTTATTTCAATTCAGGAATACAAAATAGCACTTTTTGTTCGATAAAAACGTGAATAAGTGATTCTTCTTCCTCTGAATAATTTTCTTTGAAATTTCCTTTTAAAATTTCTTCTACGGAATTCTTCATAGATAAGTCGCGGTACTCAATCAACAATTCGTTCTCATTGATTTTGAGTAAGCAATCTTTTTCAGAAAAATCTATTTCTAAAAGTGGGTTCACCTTTAAATCGAAAGCAATTTCTTCATAGGCTTTCTGCAAAAGTGAATACAACGCGTTTAAAACACGCGGAACCGTTGTGGAAGACAAACAAACCCGATCAGGACAATTTAGAATGACATCATAATTGCATCGCAAATCGCAATTGCCTTTTTTGCCCCAGATAATTTCGTTAAACTTGGCAAAACTTCCCCAAGAACCGGGACCGGTTGGACCGTAAATTCCTACTGTTGGTACGTTGAATGCTCCGGCGACGTGGGTAATTCCGGCATCGTTTCCAATGTGGAAAAAGGCACCTTCCATGGCTTTACCAATATCATCTAAACCTCCGGTAACATAGTCGATATGAGGCATTTCTTTGGTAAAAAAATCAGCGGGATTTGGATCTTCTTTCCCTAAAATAATTTTACATTTTAGTTTTGGAAACAAATGATGTAACTCCTCAATTAATTTGGCATAACTTTCCGTTGGCCATATTTTTAGTAAAAAACCGGCACCCGGATGAACAGTGTAATACGGATTTTCGTAATCGGTATTCCTTTCAAAATAAGGATAACCTTTACTTTGATTGGAATAATTTTTATGGAATTTTGCTAATCCGTCAATATGATGCTGAATGGAATGCTGTTTAACTTTTTTATGTGTTGAATATCTGATTGCATGTGGCAAATCATAACCTCGAAATGCAGGATAATTTCCTAATTCGATGATTTTATCAAAATCGGCTTCATTTTCTTTGATTTTTTCTTCATCAACAATGATAATCTCTTTAAAATACTTCGTAAAGAAAGAAACTAATCTTGGATGAACCGCAAAACTAACCGATTTTGAAACTTCTTTTAAATTGATTAAACTGGGCAAACAAAAGAAAATATCGCCCAAACCGCCATAGCTTTTATACACCAAAACATTACCCAAATCAGGGACATTTTCAGCTTCATTTTGATTTAAAATTTGACTCACATTATCCCAAAAAACTTGTGGGGTTTCTTTCATTTCCTGTTTGGCTCTTTCTTTATCATTGGGATAAAAATCGAAAGACCACGTTCCCACTCTGTCGTTGGTAATCATTTCACAGCCTGACAAAAAAGCTTCTGCAGCCAATCTTCCGGAAGGTTCCGGCCAAACCGGTTTACAGAAAAAGTACTTTGATTGACTAAGAATTTTTAGAACTTCTTCATTTGGAATATAATCATTCAAAAAAACATTGGAAGGTAAATCTCTTCTCAATTCATTTTTCCCATACACTTGAAATGTCAATTGCGGATTTTCCAGAGCATAATCAAGTAAAGCTTCACCACCTTTTAAATAGCTAATATCACCAAAGAAAGGAATGACAGTTTCATTTTTTAGTTCAGAAATTTGCAATTTGTCCACCTCAACTGTAGGAGGCATAATAATTTTATTAGCAACAGATTCGCCATAAAAAGCAAAATGATCTTCAAAATGTTTTGGAGATTGAAAAGCGTTCATCTTTGCATTTCCAAAAACTTGATGGTATAAATGGTATTTTTCGTTGTCGCAACAATTTCTGATTCCTCTGTCAACGGTGCATAAAATGTTTCTTCGAATGCAAAAATTATAATCAAATTCAATTTTGATGTAACTTATTTTTTCATCAACTAAATAATTAAGCAATTTTTTTTCAAATCGACAACGAGAAGTACTATTCAAAACAATTAAATCGGATTGCTCAATTTTATTTTTTGTTTCTTCAAAATTAGTCAACAAATCAGTCTCAACTAAGTAACCCAATTGATTGCCAAGAGCGACCAATTGGGTTATAGTTAATTCAGCACCACGTTTTAAAGAGGTGTCGGTATCGTGTAAAAAAAGAATTTTCTTCAATGAATAATTATAGGTGATTAATCATCATAATAACCATCATCGTAGTATCCGTCGTCATAATAGCCGTCGTTGTAATAACCATCGTCATAATAGCCATCATCGTAATAACCGTCGTCATAGTATCCGTCATCATAATAACCGTCATCATACGAATCGTTATTGTCATCAGACGAACAAGAGGCTACTAAATTTCCGGTGATTACTATAGCTGAGCTTACCAGTATCACCTTTCCTGAATTCTTTAAAAAATTACGTCTGTTCATAAAATCAATTAGTTAGGTTAAACAAATATATAGTGTTTTTATTTTATAAAACAAGTGATTAAATAAAAAACCCACTATTTATATTTAATCTAAAATGTTTATTTTTGTAGCGAATTCTTCCATTTAGAATTCATTTTATTGTAATAACCCAAAAACGTTTATAGCATGCAACTGTATAACACCATGAGGGCAGAAGAAAGAGCCGAGCTTATTGATCAAGCCGGCAAACAACGGCTAACGTTGTCTTTTTATGCCTACGCCAAAATTGAAGACCCTAAAAAATTTAGAGATGATTTATTCTTAGCCTGGAATCCGTTGGATGTCTTGGGGAGAATTTATGTGGCTCACGAAGGAATTAACGCCCAACTTTCGTTGCCGGCGGACAATTTTTATTCGTTTAAAGATACGATTGAAGCGTATGACTTTATGAAAGGGATCCGCTTGAATGTCGCAAGAGAACATGATGATTATTCCTTTTTAAAGTTAACCATCAAAGTGAGACATAAAATTGTTGCTGATGGACTGGATGATTCCACTTTTGACGTAACCAACAAAGGAATTCATTTAAAAGCGAGTGAATTCAATCAACTTTTGGAAGACCCAAACACAATTGTAGTTGATTTTAGAAATCACTACGAAAGCGAAATTGGTCATTTTAAAGGAGCAATAACTCCCGATGTTGATACGTTTAGAGAATCGCTTCCTATCATTGAAGAGCAATTAAAAGATTTTAAAGAAGATAAAAACCTTTTGATGTATTGCACGGGTGGAATTCGATGTGAAAAAGCCAGTGCGTTTTTTAAGCATAAAGGTTTTAAAAATGTGTATCAATTAGAAGGCGGAATTATTGAATATGCTCGTCAAATTGAACAAGAAGGTTTACAAAGTAAATTCATTGGTAAAAATTTTGTTTTTGATCATCGCTTAGGCGAAAGAATCACGAACGATATTGTTTCACAATGTCATCAATGCGGAAAACCCTGTGATAATCATACTAATTGTGTGAATGATGGTTGTCATTTGTTGTTTATTCAATGTGATGATTGTAAAGAAAAAATGGAAAATTGTTGTTCTGTTGAATGTCAGGAAATCACTCATTTACCATTAGCGGAACAAGTGAAATTACGTCGCGGAATTCAAAAAGGAAATATGATTTTCAAAAAAGGAAAATCGGATGCACTAAAATTTAAACATTCCGGTGAATTGAGCGATAAATCACTAGCTACGGCCGAAAAACCGAAACCCATTCGCGAACGCATCAAACAGAAAAAAATATTGGTTGGCAAAGCAGAACATTATTACACCAAAGC
Organism: Flavobacterium azooxidireducens; assembly: GCF_023195775.1. Classification (NCBI taxonomy): domain Bacteria; kingdom Pseudomonadati; phylum Bacteroidota; class Flavobacteriia; order Flavobacteriales; family Flavobacteriaceae; genus Flavobacterium; species Flavobacterium azooxidireducens. The sequence continues at coordinate 1,680,742 of NZ_CP096205.1, read as the reverse complement.
ACAAGTTGGCTTATTTATAATTGAAAATCAAGAAATAAAATTGGGAGACAAAATCTTAATTTCGGGTCCAACCACAGGAAATCAGGAATTGGTTTTAGATAAAATCTTTGTCAATGGAAAAGAAAATACTGTGGCTACAGTTGGTGATAAATTGACTTTTGCAGTTCCGTTTAGGATAAGATTATCGGATAAATTATACTTAATCAAAAATTAAATGCCTTTAAAAATTTACATATATGCCACACTCGTACACAAAAATTTGGATACATGCCATTTGGACAACAAAAAGCAGAATTGAACTAATTGATTATTCTATCGAAAAGCAAGTTTATGATTTAATTTTTCAAGAGTTAAAGGATTTAAATTGTCCCACAAGAATAATTAATGGAATGCCGGATCATATTCATGCTTTATTTTTACTTAATCCACAGAAATCAATTTCAGATGTTGTAAAACAAGTAAAAGGAAGTGTTTCACATACTTTGAACGGAAGCGAACTATTACCCGGAAAATTTGCTTGGCAAACCGGTTATGCAGCTTTTTCGGTTAGTGAATCGCAATTACAAAAAGTGCACGACTATATTAAAACCCAAAAAAACCATCATGCAAAGATGAATTTTGATGAAGAACAAAAAGTACTTTTGAAGTTACATGATGTTAGTGAATGAATTTATTTTTTATATTCCCACGGTTGAAACCGTGGGCGAAGTTTGAAGTAGATGACGGATCTTTACGCAAACAAGGTTAACGCAAACAAAACTTAACCCACGGTTTCAACCGTGGGAAGAATGAAGAAAAAAATGAAACCGTGGGCGAAGTTTGAAGTAGATGACGGATCTTTACGCAAACAAGGTTAACGCAAACAAAACTTAACCCACGGTTTTAACCGTGGGAAGAATGAAGAAAAAAATGAAAACGTGGGCGAAGTTTGAAACAGATAACGGATGTTCCTGCAAAAAAGGTTAACGTAACCAAAACTTAACCCACGTTTTCAACCGTGGGAAAGTAAAAAATTTGTAAAATCTTACCACTCCAACTTCTATCAAAAAATACTATCTTTACAAACTTAACGTTTAATGTCAGTAGTCTCGTTATTTATAACGAGATGACCAAATATATAAATTATGGCTTGTACAAACTGTTCGACAGGGAGCAAAACCGGTGGTGCTCCTCAAGGATGTCAAAATAAAGGGACTTGCGGCACCGATAGCTGCAATAAATTAACGGTTTTTGACTGGTTAGCAAACATGAGTTTGCCTAGCGGTCAAGAAGTGTTTGATTGTGTGGAAGTGCGTTTTAAAAACGGACGAAAAGAATTCTACCGCAACACCGAAAAACTGTCTTTAATCATTGGCGATATTGTTGCCACAGAAGCTTCACCAGGCCACGACGTTGGAATTGTAACCCTAGTGGGAGAATTGGTTAAAGTTCAAATGAAGAAAAAAGGAGTGAATCACACGAGTGCTGAAATTACAAAAGTGTATAGAAAAGCTTCGCAAAGAGATATTGATATATGGGCAGATGTTCAAGCAAAAGAAGAGCCAATGAAAGTGAGAGCAAGAGAAATTGCTATTCAGCTTCAATTGCAAATGAAAATTTCGGATATTGAATTTCAAGGTGATGGTTCCAAAGCTACTTTTTATTATACTGCAGAAGATCGCGTTGATTTTCGTCAATTAATTAAAGAGTATGCACAAACTTTCAAAACCAGAATTGAAATGAAACAAGTTGGTTTTCGTCAGGAAGCAGCTCGCTTAGGCGGAATTGGTTCTTGCGGAAGAGAATTATGTTGCTCTACTTGGTTAACCGATTTTAGAAGCGTGAACACCTCTGCAGCACGTTACCAACAACTTTCTTTGAATCCACAAAAATTAGCCGGACAATGTGGAAAACTCAAATGTTGTTTAAACTATGAGTTGGATACGTATATGGACGCGTTAAGAGATTTTCCGGATTTTGATACTAAAATCGAAACCGAAAGAGGCGTTGCTTATTGTCAAAAACAAGATATTTTTAAAGGCTTGATGTGGTTTGCTTATGCAGATAATATTGCGAATTGGCATGTGATTCACATCGATCAAGTCAAAGAAATTGTTGCCGAAAACAAACAACGTAAAAGAATTTCTTCGTTGGAAGATTTTGCATTAGAAATTGTGGCTGAACCAAAACAAGACTTCAACAACGCAATGGGTCAAGAAAGTTTAACCCGTTTTGATCAACCAAAAAGAAAGAAAAACAACAACAATAATAACAAAAAAAGAAGACCAAATAAAATTGTTAAAAATGACCCTAAGAAATAGTCTGTTTTTAGTTTTTTTATTGATTATTGTGACATCTTGTGACAAAAAGAGACTTTTTGACGAATATAAAAAAGTTGGAAAAGTGTGGCACAAAGACAGTATTGTAACTTTTTCTGTGGAACAAAAAGATACAGTTGCTAAACATAATCTTTATATCAACATACGAAACAACAAAAATTATGAGTTTAATAATTTGTTTCTAATTGTTGAAATGGAACAACCCAACAAAAAAACAATTGTGGACACATTAGAATATCTCATGGCCGAACCTGATGGTACGCTTATGGGAAAAGGCTTAACAGATACAAAAGAAAATAAATTATATTACAAAGAAAATTTTGTGTTCCCAAAATCAGGAAATTATCAAATTTACATCCAACAAGCTTTACGAAAATCAGGAAAAATTGAAGGCATCGAAGCATTGGAAGGTGTGACTGATGTTGGATTACGAATAGAAAAAGCAGAATAATATGGCTAAGAAAAAAAATTCTACCGTTAAAGACATCAGTTACTATCAAAAAAAATTCTGGAAAGTATTTTTCATCGGATTAGCAGGTGTCTTCTTGTTTTTTGTTTTTGCCAACTTCGGGCTATTTGGCTCCATGCCAAGTTTTGATGAATTGGAAAATCCAGATTCAAATTTAGCTACAGAAATAATTTCTTCAGATGGTGTGGTTTTGGGTAAATTTTACCGCGAAAACCGTTCACCTGTAACGTTTGATGAATTACCAAAACACCTTGTTGATGCATTAGTAGCAACAGAAGATGAACGTTTTTATGAGCATTCAGGAATTGATGGAAGACGATTAATTGGTGCTGCTTTAAAACTTGGAGCAGATGGTGGAGCAAGTACTATTTCACAACAATTAGCAAAACTTCTATTTCATGGTGAAGGTTCTAAATTTATTCTTTTCAGATTAGTTCAAAAGGTTAAAGAGTGGATTATTGCCACCAAGTTAGAACGTCAATATACTAAAAATGAGATTATTGCACTCTATTTAAATAGGGCAGATTTCGTTAATACAGCGGTGGGAATAAAATCAGCCGCTAAAGTTTATTTTGGCAAAGAACCGAAAGATTTATCCATTGAAGAAAGTGCTTTGTTGGTTGGAATGCTAAAAAATCCATCTCTTTACAATCCAACGAGAGAAAAAAGAAAAGAATTGGTTTTAAACAGAAGAAACACTGTGCTAAACCAAATGGTTAGAAACAACTTTTTAGAACCGGAAGCAAAAGCACAATTAGAAAAAAAACCAATCGTTTTAGATTTTAGTCCAGAGGGTCATCTAGAAGGAATCGCTACTTACTTTAGAGAATATCTTCGTGATTATATGAAAAAATGGGTGAAAGAAAATAAAAAACCCGATGGTTCAGAATACAATATTTATAACGATGGTTTAAAAATCTATACCACCATTGATTCTCGAATGCAAAAACATGCCGAAGACGCTGTGCATGAACATTTAAAAAATCTTCAAGTAGAATTTTTTAAAAGTCAGAAGAAAAATAAAAACGCTCCTTTTTACAAAATTACCGACGATGAAACGGAGAAATTGCTAAAAAGAGCCATGAAAAACTCTGAACGTTGGCGATTGATGAAAGCTCAAGATAAAAGTGAAGCAGACATCATTAAGTCGTTTGACATAAAAACCGAAATGCGGGTTTTTACTTGGAAAGGTGAACGCGATACCATCATGACTCCAATGGATTCCATCCGTTATTACAAACATTTTTTAAGAAGCGGAATGATTTCGATGGAACCTCAAACCGGACATGTAAAAGCTTGGGTGGGCGGAATCAACTATAAACATTTTCAATACGACCATGCCGGACAAGGTGCTAGACAAGTTGGATCCACTTTTAAACCGTTTGTTTATGCCACAGCTATAGAAGAATTAAGAATGTCTCCTTGTGATTCAATTATCGATTCTCCATTTACTATTCCAAGAGGAAGACACAATGTTAGTGCTAATTGGACTCCGCGAAATTCTGATGGAAAATACCGTGGAATGATAAATTTAAAGAAAGCATTGGCCAATTCAATCAACACCATTTCTGCTAAGTTAATTGATAGAACCGGGCCCAAAGCTGTTATCGATTTAACACATAAATTAGGTGTCACTGCGGATATCCCGGAACAAGTTTCCATTTGTCTTGGTGCTGTTGAAATTACAGTTCATGACATGGTTGCCGCTTTTAGCACGTTTGCCAATAAAGGAATCTATATAAAACCGCAAATGATTACCCGTATTGAAGATAAAAACGGAAATATCATTTACGAAAACATTCCGGAAAGTCACGATGTGCTTAGTCAAGACATTGCTTATGCAGTTGTAAAGTTGATGGAAGGGGTTACTGAAGATGGAACCGGAACCCGCCTTCGCGGAGGAAGAGCTGGTTTTAGAACATATGACTACAAATTTGAGAATCCAATTGCCGGAAAAACAGGAACTACTCAAAATAATTCCGATGGTTGGTTTATGGGATTTGTACCTAATTTATGCACCGGCGTTTGGGTAGGCTGTGAAGACAGATCGGCCCGATTCAACACTACTGCTATGGGACAAGGTGCTACAATGGCTTTACCTATTTGGGGAATTTATATGGATAAATGTTATAAAGACAAAAAACTTAATGTCTCTAAAGATCCATTTGAAAGACCAGAAAACATTACAGTGAAGGTTGATTGTTGGAAAGCAACAAAAGACACATTAGACTTTGATCAAGATTTAGATGAATTTAATTTTTAGAAAATCCACATAAATATAATTATAAAAGAATGGACTTTGCAAAAAGCCCATTTTTTTATACCTTTAAAATTCGAAAACAAACAAACGATATGATTACACGAAAAGTAAATTCTGTTCAAGAAGCTCTTGATGGAATCACTGATAATATGACCATTATGCTCGGAGGTTTTGGCCTTTGCGGTATTCCGGAAAACAGCATCGCAGCATTAGTAAAAATGGGTGTTTCTAACCTTACTTGCATTTCAAACAATGCCGGTGTGGATGATTTTGGATTAGGATTATTGCTTCAAAAGAAACAAATCAAAAAAATGATTTCATCTTATGTTGGAGAAAATGCCGAATTCGAACGTCAAATGCTTTCAGGAGAATTAGATGTTGAACTCACGCCACAAGGAACATTAGCCGAAAAATGTCGAGCTGCACAACACGGAATACCAGCTTTTTTCACTCCTGCCGGATTTGGAACTGAAGTTGCCATCAATAAAGAAATACGAAAATTTGATGGAAAAATGTATGTGATGGAAGAAGCCTACAAAGCTGATTTCGCCATCGTAAAAGCATGGAAAGGCGATGAAGCCGGAAACCTAATTTTTAAAGGAACCGCTAGAAATTTCAATTCGTGTATGGCTGGTGCGGCTAAAATTACCATTGCCGAAGTGGAAGAACTAGTTCCCGCCGGAACATTAGACCCCAATCAAATTCACATTCCCGGAATTATGGTGAACCGAATTTTTCAAGGCGAAAAGTTTGAAAAAAGAATCGAACAAAGAACAGTTAGACAAAAGTAATATGTCAATGGGACAATATGGCAATGAGACAATTCATTGCCATCTTCCCTAATTGACACACATCGACTCATTGACTAATTGACACATTAACTCATTGACACATTAAAAAATGGCTTTAGATAAAAATCAAATTGCAAAACGCATTGCAAAAGAAGTAAAAGACGGTTACTACGTAAACTTAGGAATTGGAATCCCGACATTGGTTGCCAATTTTGTTCGAAACGACATTGCGGTCGAATTTCAAAGTGAAAACGGCGTACTTGGTATGGGACCATTTCCGTTTGAAGGCGAAGAAGATGCCGATATCATCAACGCAGGAAAACAAACCATTACCACGTTGCCAGGAGCTTCCTTTTTTGATTCGGCTTTCAGTTTTGGAATGATACGAAGCAAAAAAGTAGATTTAACGATTTTAGGTGCGATGGAAGTTTCCGAAAACGGCGACATTGCCAACTGGAAAATTCCTGGAAAAATGGTAAAAGGAATGGGTGGAGCAATGGATTTAGTGGCTTCAGCCGAAAACATCATCGTAGCCATGATGCACGTGAACAAAGCAGGTGAATCAAAAGTTTTAAAAAATTGTACGCTTCCGCTAACGGGTGTTGGCTGCGTTAAAAAAATTGTCACCGAATTAGCCGTAATGGATGTTACTTCAAAAGGTTTCAAACTTCTTGAACGAGCTCCCGGTGTTTCTGTAGAAGAAATTATCAAAGCCACAGAAGGAACATTGATTGTAGAGGGTGAAATTCCGGAGATGATTTTGGATTAAAATTTACAAAATAATAAAATGAAAAAGTCCACGTACTCGCTGCTTATTTCACTTTGCTTTTCAATCATTTATGCTCAGGAAAATGTAGATTTTTCGGGTGAGAAAAAAATTATTTCACCTGAAGTTCATAGCAACAATACCGTCACATTTCGTTTTAAAGCTCCGAATGCAAAGAAAGTATTTTTAGAAGGAGATTTTCTGTTTCAACAAGGTTTGAGCGAAGGAAAAACCGAAATGAAAAAAAATGAAAAAGGAATTTGGACTTTTACGACTTCTACTCTTCAGCCAGAATTATACAGTTATAAATTTACAGCAGATGGTTTGGCTATAAATGACCCAAACAATGTTCATTTTAGTAGAGATGTAGCAACTGTTGTCAATATTTTTATTGTTCCAAGCGGAAAAGCCGAATTATATAAAGTGAATGATGTTCCTCACGGAACAGTTTCAAAACGATGGTACGATTCACCAACTTTAAAAATGAACCGAAGATTAACGGTTTATACTCCGCCCGGATATGAAAAAAGCAAAGAAAATTATCCTGTTCTTTATCTATTGCATGGAGCAGGTGGCGATGAAGAGGCTTGGATAACCCTGGGAAGAACTGCTCAAATTTTAGACAATCTAATTGCCCAAGGAAAAGCAAAACCAATGCTAGTTGTCATGCCAAACGGAAATGCCAGTCAATCAGCAGCACCAGGAGAGTCTAAAGAAGGATTTTATACCCCGGAATTTATTCAACCGGATATGTTTTCGGGAAACACCGAAAAAGCATTCGGCGATGTAATTCAATTTATTGAATCGGAATACCGTGTAAAAAAAGAAAAATCATCAAGAGCTATTGCAGGGTTATCGATGGGAGGATTTCATACCATCATTATTTCTGCTAATTATCCAAAAACATTTGATTATATGGGCGTGTTTTCGGCGGCTCTTTTTCAACCTAAAGAAGCTGAGAGTGAAATGTATTTAAACATCGAAAAAAAGCTAAAAGCTCAAAAAGAGAATAATTATAAATTGTATTGGAAAGCCATTGGCAAAACAGATTTCTTATACAAAGAAGCCACCGATTTTAGAAATCTACTTAATTCGATGAATTTCAAATATACCTACAAAGAATCAGAAGGTGGACATACTTGGTCAAACTGGCGAGATTATCTTTCAGAATTTGCACCTCTATTATTTAGATAATTTCATTTATTCAAAAATGCCAACAAAACCTCATTCGCATTACCAAAAGTAGGTGCTTGATCGGTCACACTCACCACTCTCTTTTTGTTTAATTTATAAGTCAAATCAAATTCTGTAGTAAATAGAATAACCGATAAAAACGGATTATTGATAAAAGGAAGCAAGCGATCAAAAGCACTATCAATAGTATGTATTTCAAACAATTCTTCTCTTTGAAAACGGAATTTTAGTTCTAATTTCAACTCGTTTTCCTCTAAAATGGGTCGAATAAAGATGTTTTTTAATTCGGTGTTGCCGATGGTTTTGGCAAAAGTAAGTTTGGCAAAAGTTCCATCAGAAAGACTGATTTTAAATTGTTCATAAAACTCAGAAAACGTTGCTGTAAATAACATAAATTTTTATTTTTTATCCTTTCGGAATCGCTTCAATTAATTTTTTAGTATAAGCACTTTTTGGATTGGCATACAGTTCATCCGCATCAGCCATTTCTTCAATTTTTCCTTTATTCATCACCAAAACTTGATCACTCATATATTTTACAACTGCCAAATCATGGGAAATAAAAATATAGGTAAATCCAAAATTTTCTTTTAGTTCATTCAATAAATTCAAAACCTGAGCTTGAACAGAAATATCCAACGCCGAAACCGATTCGTCACACACGATCAACTTGGGTTGCAAAGCAATGGTACGAGCAATTCCGATACGCTGCCGTTGACCGCCGGAAAATTCGTGTGGATAACGGTTAAAAAAATCTTCGCCTAATCCCACACGCTCCAATATTTCGATGGCTTTTGCTTTTCGTTCGGCATCATTTTTATACAAACCATGTACTTTCATGGGTTCCATAATCGTTTTCCCGATTGGAATTCTCGGGTTTAACGAGGAATACGGATCCTGAAAAATAATTTGAATTTCTTTTCTGAGTTTTCGGATTTCATCTTTATTCAGTTTTGTAATATCGCTTCCTTTGTAAAAAATTTGTCCGGCAGTTGCTTTATCCAATTGCAAAATGGCATTGCCTAATGTTGATTTTCCACAACCGGATTCGCCAACCAAACCAACTGTTTCGCCTTCGTAAATTTTAAAACTTACATCATTAACAGCTTTAAAAGACAGTTTTTTTCCGAATAAACCAACCGTTGACAAATATTCTTTTTCTACATTTTTTACTTCCAAAAGAGGAGCTTTTGCATATATTTTTTCCTGATTTTCTTTTCGTTCTTCGGCAGAAACAATTTCGCTTTTACTTGTTTCGTTTAAAAAATCCTGAATTGTCGGAAGCCTTTTTAGCCGAAATTCCAACGACGGTCGGGAAGCAATTAAAGCTTTGGTGTAATTGTGTTGCGGATTTTCAAAAATGGCTTTGGCATTTCCTTGTTCCACAATTTCCCCTTTATACATTACCAAAACCCGATTGGCAATTTCTGAGACCAATGACAAATCGTGAGAAATAAACAAAATACTCATCTTGGTTTCTTGTTGCAAATCCTTCAATAATTGAATGATTTCCTTTTGAACCGTAACATCTAAAGCAGTTGTAGGTTCATCGGCAATTAAAATTTTTGGTTTACAAGCAATTGCCATCGCAATCATCACGCGTTGTTTTTGTCCGCCAGAAATTTGATGTGGATATTTGTTAAACAGCTCTTCCGGATTGGGCAATTTCACTTTTTCAAATAATGAAATTACTTCTTTTTTAATTTCCTTTTTGGACAAGGAGGTATGTCTTTCTAAAATTTCTGCTACTTGAAAACCGCATTTTAAGGAAGGATTTAACGAACTCATGGGTTCTTGAAAAATCATCGCAATGTCGTTCCCTCTTATTTTTTGGAATTCCTTATCCGATAAATTTGTGATTTCTTTTCCGTTAAAAACAATTGTTCCATTAGTAATTTTTGAAATCTTTGGAGGAAGTAAACCCATTATTGTCAGCGAAGAAACCGACTTTCCTGAACCCGATTCTCCCACAATACCAACAATTTCGTTTTCATATAAATCATAGCTTAAACCGTGAACAACAGGCACAAATTCTTTCTCTTTTTTAAAAGAAATAGTTAGTTTTTTTACCGATAAAAGAATGTTGTTTTCCATTGTTTAAAATTAATCCATTTTTTTTATTTACATCTGAAAATTACTTTTTTTCGTAATTTAAAAGAGATTACACTATAGAATTGATATTTTAAACACTCAACCATTGTTAAATAATGTATATTTTTTTAAGTAAATCAGTAGAAAAAATTAAATTTATATCTTTGAATCATTAAATTTCCCCATCAACTAATGAAAAACCGCTACATATCAAAAATTGGCTTCTGTTTACGTTTTTTTCTGTTGCTCTTTTCATTCTCCGTTATTGGTCAGACTGAAGAACAGAAAAAAGCTTTGTTAGAACAATATGATCTACCAAAAATAAAGCAATTGCAATTGGAACTTTCTGAAAAAGCAAAAGTAGAAAAAGAAAAAGCTCTTTTTTCTGCTAAAGCTAATCAATTGGAAGTTTTCAAAAAAAATGCAGACGGAAGTGTAGACGAATTAATGGGTTTGTTTCCTGATGGAAAACCAAAATATTTTTCTATTAACAACATTAATGCCGCAATTTCCACACGAGCCAATCAATTACATTCCGGTGGCGGATTAGGATTAAATCTCAACGGACAAGGAATGATTGGTGGTGTTTGGGATGGAGGTCCAACGCGAACATCTCATCAAGAATTTGGAGGAAGAATGGCTGTGGGAGACGGTGCAATCGAACTCAATGGAAACAGTTTTCACGCAACGCATGTAACAGGAACAGTTGGAGCCAGCGGAGTGGATTTTGACGCAAAAGGAATGGCGTTTCAAGCAACCATTAAAACATTTGATTGGACGCAAGATGAAGCAGAAGTGTTGGGAGAAATTCAAAACGGGCTTTTGCTCTCTAATCATTCGTATGGAACACGATTATTTAATGTTCCAAGTTGGTATGCCGGAGCTTATTCGCAAGATGCTCTTCAATGGGATATGATTCACTATGTTTCTCCTTACTATTTAATGGTTGTTGCGGCTGGAAATGACGGAAATATTGTAAACGAAAATCCTACCACAATTGATTACGATAAACTGACCGGACATAAAAATGGCAAAAACAATTTAGTGGTAGCCAACGGTCAAGATGCTGAAATTGATAGTAACGGAAATTTAATTTCGGTTAATATAAATTCTGCCAGTAGCGAAGGCCCAACGGACGATTTACGAATTAAACCCGATATTACCGGCAACGGAACTGGTGTTTATTCAACCAATAGCAGTGGCGATGAAGACTACACTACGCTATCCGGAACCTCGATGGCAAGTCCTAACGTGATGGGAACGCTAATTTTATTGCAGCAACATCACAATAATTTATATCAAAAATTTATGAAATCGGCCACTCTGAAAGGATTGGCTTGTCATACAGCAGATGATGCAGGAAACCCGGGTCCAGATGCAATTTTTGGTTGGGGATTACTTAATGCTAAAACCGCAGCCAATACCATTTCAAATAACGGTTTAAACACTTGGATTTCAGAAGAAAGTCTAACGCAAAATCAAGTTTATACCAAAACAATTAAATCAATTGCCGGACAACCTTTAGTGGCTACCATTTGTTGGACCGATATTCCGGGCATTGCCAATACAGGAACTTTGAACGACCCAACACCGGCAATTGTGCATGATTTAGACATAAGAATTACACAAGGTTCAAGCACTTTTTATCCTTGGCGACTGCAAGCAAATGCGGCACAATTTGCACTTAGAAACGGAGATAATTTTGTAGATACGGTTGAAACAATTATGATAGACAATGCCAATGGTAGCGATTATACCCTTACTATTTCACATAAAGGAACTTTACAAACCAATAAACAAGACTATTCGCTTATTATTTCCGGAATTGATTCTGACTTTGGTTTTGTTCCGCTTGGCTATGACCAAACCGTTTGTTCGAGTGAAAATGCTACTTTTTCATTCACATTTACCAGTAATGAAAGTGGAAATGTTTCTTTCTCTGTGATAGATATTCCGGAAGGTGCAGTTACAAATTTAAGCGAGACAACGTTAAGTAACAGTGGAAATTTTGAACTAATTGTATCTAATTTATCAGCTGTTGAACCCGGAAATTATTCAATTGGCATTGTAGCTTCCAACACAAATGAATCTGAAACAAGGTACGTGAATTTAAAAGTATTGAGTTCTGAATTTGAATTGATTGATACTATTTCACCTTCAAATGGACAAATAGATGTTGCTACTTCTGCAACTTTAACTTGGGAAGAGGATGTAAATGCTGAAAATTATGTTGTTGAAGTTTCTACAGAAGTTACATTCAACACACTATTTTGGTCAGAAACTACCGAAAACACATTTGTAAATGTAACCGACTTAAACAGTCAAACTGTTTACTATTGGCGAGTAAAACCTAGTAATCGTTGTGGTGATGCAACTACTTTTTTTGTATCTAATTTTCAAACCGGAATTTTTAATTGCGGATTAGAATTTACAGCCACTGATTTTTCAGATGCTTTTATTGACAATGTTGCCAATTCTGTAGCTACAATTCCGATTATCGTTTCTGGCGGAATTACGATTGCTGATATTAATGTAAGTGTAGATATTTCGCACTCTTGGGTCCAGGATATGTCAATTTATTTGATTGGTCCTCCGGAAATTGGAAGTCCATCAATCACTTTGTTTGAAGAGCCATGCGGTGGCGAAGATGACATTTTGGCAACAATAGACGACTCCGGTTCAACGTTGAATTGTGGTTCTAATCCGGCTATTTCTGGGATAATTAAACCCAACCAACCTTTGAGTGATTTGAATGGTTTGTTGGCCGATGGAATTTGGACACTTTATGTAATTGATAAATATAACAATGATGGCGGAGTTATCAATGCGGTTAGTTTATCTTTTTGCAATTCAACTTCCATTGAAAATAATTTAAGTTTTAGCAACAACGGAATTATTACAGAAATAAATACCACAAAAATTATTTTAACGAATGAAATAAATGCTTCAACTCCGTTGGAAACATCAATGAATCAGGCATACACTTTAATTGAATTGCCTTCTCTTGGTGTTTTGAAAAAAGAAACGGTCAACTTGGTTGTTGGCGATAGTTTTACACAAGAAGATGTGAATTTAAATAAAATTAGCTACACAAATTCATTAACAGAAGAAGCAACCGATAGTTTTATGGTGAATATTGAAAATGCTTCATCAGGTTGGTTGCCTAATGTTGTGATTCCGATTACGATTCAAGATAATCTTAGTTTGATTGAAAATGCTTCTGTTCAAGCACTCATTTATCCAAATCCATCCAACGGAAAAGTAACCGTTTCATGGTCTGAAAATATAGAAACTACTATTGATTTATTCGATTTACAAGGACGAATTATTTTATCTAAGAAAATTAATTCATCGAATATTGAATTAGATATAAATCAATTTTCAGAAGGAATTTATTTGATTTCTGTTCGGAATGAAAAGGTAAAAACAATGAAGAAAATCATGTTGAAAAAATAAAGAAAGGCTCCAAATCAGAAGACTTTTTACACATGAATAATTTCGTCTTCAATTAATAGATCTTCTCTTCTGAATCGCAAGAAAATTTGAGCAACAGCAATTACATCTTTTTCGCAGTAAGTTATGATTCGGTCGATGTCTTTTTCAACATAATAAACATAAGCCACTTCACTCCCATCAATATCATCTTTTGGAGAAGGAATTTGGAGCACTTTTGTTAGTAATCGCATCGAAGAAAAATGTTTATAATCGCCAAATTTCCATAATTCCATCGTATCGATATGCGGAACTTCCCAAGGTTTTTTCCCAAATAAATTTAGTTTGGGAGGAATCTCAACTTGATTGATAATCATCCGTCTGGCAATAAATGGAAAGTCAAATTCTTTTGCATTATGACCGCACAAAATGTGTTGTGGTTGATTAAAATGATTATTTAATAAATTGCTGAAGTCTTTTAGAATTTTCTTTTCATCACCAAAAAAAGTGGTAACTCTAAAGTTTCGTATATCACCTTTGGTTGTAAAATAACCCACAGAAATACAAATAATTTTACCAAATTCTGCCCAAATTCCGGCACGATCATAAAACTCTTCTGGAGTAAATTCGTCTTTGCGTTGGTATTGTGTTTTGGATTCAAACAGATATTGCTTTTCTTCATCCAAAAGTTTGAAGTTTTCTTCTTCAGGAACGGTTTCAATATCTAAAAATAAAATGTTGTCGAGCTTTATTTTTTCTATCATGGCTTTTCAATTTATTCATAAATATATAAAAAAGCATTAACAGTAAGAAAAATTAAAGAATTTAATTTAACAAAAAAACCACCTTGAAATCAAGATGGTTTAATGGAATTATAATTTAGATTGAAAATTATTGATTGATTGGTGCAGGATTAGGGTCAATTACTTTCCCTTTGATAGTAAGTACTTTTGGCACTTCATTTTCATTTAAAGAAACAGTAACTGTTTTAGTAAAAGCACCAGCTGAAGCTGCATTATAAGTAGCTGTAACATTAGCTGTTTCTCCTGGTTTAATTGGCGTTTTTGTATAATTTGTAGCCGTACAACCGCAAGATGCTTTTACATTTGTAATAATAACTGTTTGCTTAGTTGTGTTTGTAAAAGTGAAATCGTGAGATACAGGAGTTCCCTTTTTAATATCTCCAAAATCATACGTTACTTCTTTCCAAGTTACCGGAGAAGTTGGTTTTTGAGCAACAGGAGTGGTTGTAATAGCAGGTTTAACTTCTGCTTTCTTTTCTTGAGCTGTTGCACCAACCGAAAATAATACTGTGGCAGCAATTGCGAATAAAGATAATTTTAATGATTTCATACTTATTATATTAATTAGTTAATTATTCATTTTGAACATAGCAAATATATTGACAAGAAATCAGATATTTGTTAAGCACATTATAAGTTTTGTTAATGAGATGTTAATCGGCATTTATTAACCTAAATTTAGACCTTTCTGTGAGTAGATTTGTCAAAAATAAAAAAGTAAACCTTTGAAATTTACACGTTTAAATAGCATCATCTTAGCCGGATTTCTCTGTATTGTGGGCGTTTTGGTCATGCAATTGCTTATGCTTAAGCAAGCTTATCGATTTGAGAAAAAAGATTTTGAAGAAAAAATTCATTTTGCATTACAAGATGTGGTGAAACGAATTTATCGCGATAACAAAACAGAATTAACCATTACCAATCAAGTAAAAAAAATTACCGATGATTACTATATTGTCAATTTAGATGATGTTTTTGAGCACGAAGTATTAGAATATTATCTCAAAACAGAATTTGAAAAAGTAAAACTTGAATTAGATTATGAATATGCTATTTATGATTGTGCCACCGATGAAATGATTTATGGCAGCTACATTTCAAGCGATACCGGAAAACCCGAAAAATGCGAAAAATGCTTCAAAAAAAATGAAGGTTTGATTTACTATTTCGGAATTCGATTTCCCGATTTGCAACATAAATTTATCACTTCATTAGGTCAGTATTGGATTTACACCGGAATTTTATTATTGGTTTTAATTATCTATGTTTATTCAGTTATTTTATTGTTGAAACAAAAAAAATACACTGAACTGCAAACCGATTTTATCAATAACATGACGCATGAATTCAAAACGCCGCTTTCGTCTATTTTGATTGCTTCGCAATATGCCACTTCGCAGGAAGAAATTAAAAACAATCCAAAATTGGCCAAATACATGCAAATCATTACCAACCAAAGTCATAAATTGAATCATCATATCGAACGGATTCTAAATGTTGCAAAAGGCGATGCTAAATGGATTGAATTAGAAAAAAACACCATCAATCTGAAAGAAATTCTTGAATTAGTAAAGGAAAATACACTACTTAAATCAAACAAAAAAACGATTATTCATATTGATGTTTCAGATAAAATAAAAATTTTGGCAGACGAATTTCATTTCAATAATATTCTGTTTAATTTGGTAGATAATGCAGTGAAATATTGTCCTGAAAATCCGGAAATAACCATTAAATCATCTGAAACAGAAAAAGGTATTACATTAGAGTTTACCGATAACGGAAGCGGAATTTCACCTCAACATATTGATTATGTTTTTGATAAATTTTACCGCGTTCCGAGAGAAAATAAAAAAGACATTGAAGGTTTTGGCATTGGTTTATTTTATGTGAAAAAAATCATCGATTTGCATCATTGGAAAATTTCAATCAAAAATAATCCAACCAAAGGAATTACGGTTTCTATATTCATTCCCAAAAAAGACATTTTATGAGTAAAAAGAAAATTTTGTATGTTGAAGATGATGAAACATTGGGTTTTTTAACCGCCGATAGTTTAGAAAGCCAATACGATGTGGCTCATTATACCAACGGTCAAGAAGGTTTTAATGCTTTTTGTAATGATGAATTTGATTTATGTGTATTGGATGTAATGCTTCCGGACATGGATGGTTTTGAAATTGCCACGCAAATCAGAAAACGAAATCAGGAAATTCCGATCATTTTTCTTTCAGCAAAAACAATGAAAGAAGACCGAATTAAAGGATTGAAATTGGGTGCCGATGATTATTTGGTGAAACCCTACAGCATGGAAGAATTGACGTTGAAAATTGAAGTTTTCTTGAATCGAAGTCAAAAAACATCTTCTAAAACAAATTCAACTTATTTAATTGGTTCATTTGAATTTGACCCAACCAATTATTGCGTTTCCAAAGGAAAAGAAATTACCAATTTGACCGAAAGAGAAGCCGCTTTGTTGAAATTATTTTTAGACAATAAAAACACTGTCTTGAAACGCGAAAAAATCCTGATGGAACTCTGGGGAACCGATGATTATTTTATGGGAAGAAGTCTGGATGTTTTTATTTCCCGTCTGCGAAAAATTTTCAAAGAAGAACCCAACATTCGGATTGAAAATATTCCTAGAGTTGGGTTCAAATTACTTATTGATTAGGTTTTGTTTATTTAATTAAACTATGCATATAAAGTTCAATTGCTTGTAATTCTTCATCAGACATGCTTTTAGTAACCGCAAAATTAGTTTTCATCACTTCATATTGAGTTGGATCTACAATTGGTTTTGCGTTTTCACGAAGAAAATCGACCATATCGGCATTTTGTTCTTTATAAATAGTAGCAATTTCTTTGATACTCGGTCCAATTACTTTCTGATCCGGTTTGTGACACGTATGACATAAACCAACGCCATTAAAAATACTTTCGCCAAGTTTAATTTTTGCTTCTACTGAATTTTCAGCTACTTCGGGAACAGCTGTTTTTTCTACTCCGAAAGATTCTTGTTTCTTATTCTGGCATGAGAGTAACACCATAAAAACAACTACTACAACTATTTTTTCCATGTGTTAGGGATTTGATTTACACAAATTTACATCGATAATCTGTGCATAAATCTGATATTTATCAGTTATGAAATAATTTTTACCACATCTTTCGCAAAATAACTTGCCATCATATCGGCACCGGCTCTTTTAATGGCAGTTACTTGTTCCATCATCACAGCATCGTGGTCTAACCAACCTTTTTCCGAGGCCGCTTTAATCATCGCATATTCGCCCGAAACTTGATAAACCGCCACCGGAACATCAAACGCATTTTTAATTTCGCGAACAATATCTAAATAAGCGATTCCCGGTTTTACCATGACAATATCTGCTCCTTCATCAATATCCATTCTCGTTTCACGAATGGCTTCAATACGATTGTGGTAATCCATTTGATAGGTTTTTTTGTCTTTCGGAATGTCTTGAGCATCCACAGGAGCACTATCCAACGCATCTCTAAAAGGGCCGTAATGAGCAGAGGCATATTTTGCACTGTATGCCATAATCCCTGTGTTAACGTATCCTTCGTCTTCCAGTGCTTCACGAATTTCAAGAATTCTGCCATCCATCATGTCACTTGGAGCTACAAAATCGGCACCGGCTTCGGCATGCGAACAACTCATTTCGGCTAAAATGGCAGAAGTTACATCGTTGGCAATTATTCCGTTTTCAATTACACCATCGTGGCCAAAAGAAGAATACGGATCTAATGCTACATCGGTCATCACAATCATATCCGACACCGCATTTTTAATCACTTTCACAGCTCGTTGCATTAATCCATTTGGGTTTAACGCTTCGGTGCCTTTGTTATCTTTTAAGTTGTCCGGAACTTTTACAAAAACTAAAACCGTTTTCAAGTTCAATTTGGCTAATTCTTTCACTTCTTTTTCCAATAAATCGAGACTCAATCGAAAATAATTGGGCATAGAGGGAATTTCTTCTTTCACATTTTTACCTTCCACAACAAAAAGCGGAACAATAAAATCACAGGGAGAAAGTATAGTTTCGCGGACTAAAGAGCGAATGGTTTCGTTGGTTCTGAGTCTTCGGTTTCTTCTTAATGGAAACATAATGTGGTGTATTTTTGATTATAGATTGTTGATTAATTTACAATCCGATTTTTTCTGTTGTTTTATCGTAAAATTCTTTTACTTTTTTGGGCGGATCAAAACGATAGCCTACTGTTGTTTTTACAGTTGACATTTCGTCGTTCAATCGAATTTGAGCGGTTGTGTCCTGAATAAAATCAATATAATTCAGGTTTACAAAGGTAAAAAACGAATCGGAATTATAGCCAATTTTTAAGCTCGCACTCCATTCATAAATAGTCGATACATCTCCATCCACACTCGTAAGCCCTGCCCCGGTTGACATTCCACCTGAAAGCAAGAAATGATTATTAATAACAAAGTTATAAAAATACGACGGAGCCAATGAAGTCAGAAAAATATTGCTTTTGGTGTCTTCGCCACCATCATTCAAATCGAAATTGGTATAATACATTGAAAGATTTGGAATAAAACTTCCGGCACTTTTTGATTGCCATTCTTTTTGATTGGCGATGGTTTTGAATGAAAATTTGTCATTAAAAATATACGAAGTGGTTCCGCCAATTTTTGTGGTTCGCATTCGCGGAAACGGAGCTTGCACTTCGCCATTGCTAACATAAAATCCTTTTTGATTGATAAAAGTGAGCGACTGCATCCATTTTTTATGATACAATCGTGTGCTTAATGTGAATAATTTTGAATCACTATTGTCTTTATTCTTCGCAAAAAAAGAAGGAGAAAATCCGTAGGAAACATCGATAAATTTATAACTCAAATTCACCCCAATTTGTTCTCGACGGTTGGGTTGAAATTCTAAATAATTATCTGTTCCGTCTAAATTGTAATTGAATAAAAAATTGTTGGATGTGTCAAAATAGTATAAACTGGTTATTACTTTATCATCATAATTTGTAAAATGACTGTTTTCTTCAGAATCTTGCTGGGCAAACACGCTGCCGATTCCTCCCAAAAAAAGTCCTATTACAATTTTTACACCCATTCTTTTGGCTTTTGCAGCACCAAAATTAATTTTTCTTCTTCACTTCCTTCTTCCGGATGATGATCATACACCCATTGCACATGCGGAGGCAAACTCATCAAAATGCTTTCGATTCTGCCGTTGGTTTTTAGTCCGAAAAGCGTTCCTTTATCGTGAACCAAATTAAATTCAACATAACGACCACGACGAATTTCCTGCCATTTTCGTTGTTCGTCTGAATAAGGTAAATTTACTCTTTTTTGAACAATTGGAACGTATGATTCAAGAAAACTATTGCCAACTTCGGTCACAAAATTATACCATTGTTCCATTGAAAATTCAAGAGATTCTCTGCAATAATCAAAGAATAATCCGCCAATTCCTCTGGCTTCGTTTCTGTGAGCATTCCAAAAATAAGTGTCGCATTGCTTTTTATATTTCTGATAAAAATCCGGATTATGTTTGTCACAAGCGGCTTTGCAGGTTTGATGAAAATGAATAGCATCTTCTTCAAAAAGATAATAAGGCGTTAAATCTTGTCCGCCTCCAAACCAACTTTTAATAACAAATCCTTGTTCATCATACATTTCAAAATACCGCCAGTTGGCATGAACGGTTGGCACCATTGGATTTTTCGGATGAAGTACTAAACTCAATCCGCAGGCAAAAAAATCGGCTTCGCCAACATTGAATAATTGTTGCATTGAATCGGGTAACTTTCCGTGAACGGCTGATATGTTTACACCGCCTTTTTCAAAAACTTTCCCGTTTTCAATTACGCGGGTTCGGCCGCCGCCACCTTCCGGACGTTCCCAAATGTCTTCTCTAAATTTGGCTTCTCCATCTACTTCTTCTAATTTTGAAGTAATTTGATTTTGAAGATTTTGAATGTATTGATAAAATTTATCTTTCATTGTAATGTCTAAACTTACTAAAGCAAAATGCCTTTGTGTTGCAAAAATAGGGGAATTTTGGTTTGTGTGATGGTTAATTTTTTTAATTCTGTCATACTTATGGAGTGCTACCATCTTGATAAACTTCTGGAATAATGTATGAATTTTTAAATTGAAGATTTTGACATTTATTTTCTTCGTACCACTCTAAAATCTTTATACGATCTTTTTCGAATATACCTATTGGATAAGTTCTGGAATAATTCATAATATGGTTGATTGAAATTGGTGCATAATTTGAAATAAAAATAACTGATTTGATGAATGTGGAATCTTGTGAAATTGCAATATTGTTTTCAATATTTTTAAAATGATAAAAAAACTTTTCTTTGAATTTTTCGTTTTCATTACAAGCACTATTATTTACTTCAAAAGCTTTACATGAAATTAAAATCGGAATAATGAGAATGAATATTTTTTTCATAATTATAGTTTTATTTACATCAATTGCTTCACAAATTTCTTCCTATTAAATTAAAGCATCTAGCTACTGAAAATTCATTTTTGACAAATCAAAGATATAAAATTGAAAACTGAGCTCTGCGATGGCCTACCGACCTCGCAGTACGTAAATATACTAAATCAAATTACACATTTTGCTTTGAATAAGGATACTTAAACCCTAAAACTCAAACCTCAACTGCACCACAACCGTTTTCTTCACTTCCGTATTCAAATTATTTAAAGAAATTCCCAACAAACGAACAGATTCTTTTAATTTTTCTTGGTATAATAATTCTTTTGCTGTTTCTAATAACAATGCTTTATCCGAAATAAAATAAGGCAATGTTTTACTTCGGGTTTGTTGTGAGAAGTCAGAATATTTTATTTTTAAAGTTACTGTTTTTCCAGCAATTTTGTGTTTTTGCAAACGCTTTTCGAGTTCTTTGGCGATGCTTTCCAAACGTTCTTCCATAAATACTTCGGAGGATAAATTTTCATTAAATGTTCGTTCGGCTCCCACCGATTTGGAAATCCGATTGGGTTTAACCGGACTGTTGTGAATGCCACGAACGATGTAATAATAATGTATTCCGCTTTTGCCGAAATGTTGTTCTAAGAATTCCAAACTGCGGTTTTTTAAATCTTTTCCGGTGTAAATGCCAAATTGATACATACGTTCGGCGGTGACTTTCACCGCTCCCGCACGAATCCCTTCGTGTGGATTTAAAAATCAAATATCTGAAAAACCACTACATTATCAATTAATCCTTTACCGCCGGCATAATCTACAGCACTACTGTAAACATAATCTTCCGGTTGATATACCAAGCCAGCTTTTACAGGATTATTGTGAATATAGTCAATCTTTTGTTTGATTACTTTATTACTCCAAAGTTCAATCGGCTTATTATCATGTTGCCAAAATTGGTAATTACTTACATTTGAACTTTTTATTGCTTCATTTTTAAAATAATCTAATAAAAATTCTTTTCTACTTTCTCTCGGATTTTCCTGTAGTGCTTTAACAATTGATTTGCTTGTAAATCGTTTCAAATCTCCTATCAATAATTCAGGTTTTTGCCCAAGAGAACTTCTAAAAACTAAATGCACGTGATTGGTCATAATGCACCAAGCATGGATTTTCAAACCTTTATTCTTTTGACAAAACGCAAGACTTTCTATAAATAAATCTTTATATTCATTTCTGGTAAAAACATCTAACCATCCTACTACAGCAAAACTTATAAAATATAGACCTTCGGGATTATGAAATTTGTAATTACGACTCATGGCTTATATAATTAATACAAAAACAAATTTATTAAATATATTTTAATGCCACACGAAGGGATTCGTGCGGCAGCGGGGGGTTCAAATATCAAATATCTTATGAAGGTTGTAATTACAGCTCATAGATTTTAAACTAATAACAAGGCTACAAAATTATTGAAAAGCCACACGAAGGGATTCGTGCGGGAGTGGGGATTTTCTTAGGAACTCTTTGCTGAGCGGGTTAAATTGTGAATTTTGATTCATCACTAATTACGGAACATTACCACATTTTCTTTTTAGGATTTTAGGATCATTAATAACCCTATTGAGTAAAAATAAGTGTATGTCTCTATCGTAAGGTAAAATATTCGCAATAGTTGTTATTCTACATTCGCCATAAACACTTCCGTCAGATGTTATCATTGCAAAATAAATAGTCATACCATTATAATCAACTTCTTTATTTTTGTAAAATTCAGATTGATAATCAATGTAATCTTTGGATAAATTTTTATAGTCAAAAACTTTATCCAAACAAGTGTTATTTGACAATGTGGTTACATCCTTCAGAAATAATACTTCATTATTATCTTTTTCAAACTTAAATTCAATAAACTTATTTGAATTTATCTTCACTATTACAATATATATTCTTTCACTCCATTCATACACTACATACTCCCTATTTTGGATTATATAATTTAAATTCTTTTGAATGATATTAAATGTTTCATTCTTCAAGTTTTGAGAGTAAGTGTTTAAATAAAAGATAAAAAAGAATAATAAAAAAAATGATTTTTTCATAATCTAAAATTTATTGGACCTCGCAGTACGTAAATATACTAAAAATCAGGTTACTTGTATTGTATAAAAGTAGTATTAATAAGTCAACCCTAAAACTCAAACCGCAACTGTTTTCTTTACTCCGCTCCGCTCCCCACCGCTACCGCACGAATCCCTTCGTGTGGCGTGAACGAATTTCAATTAGTCAACCTTCTTCTTACTCATCAACCAAAGATATAAAACATTTAAAACTCAAACCTCAACTGCACCACTACCGTTTTCTTCACCTCCGTATTCAAATTATTTAAAGAAATTCCCAACAAACGAACGGATTCTTTTAGTTTTTCTTGG
Organism: Flavobacterium azooxidireducens; assembly: GCF_023195775.1. NCBI lineage: Bacteria > Pseudomonadati > Bacteroidota > Flavobacteriia > Flavobacteriales > Flavobacteriaceae > Flavobacterium > Flavobacterium azooxidireducens. The sequence goes on along the minus strand of NZ_CP096205.1, from coordinate 1,657,722 downwards.
TATAATAATTCTTTGGCGGTTTCTAATAATAATGCTTTATCTGAAATAAAATAAGGCAATGTTTTGCTCCGGGTTTGTTGTGAAAAATCGGAATATTTTATTTTTAAAGTTATTGTTTTTCCGGCGATTTTGTGTTTTTGTAATCGTTTTTCGAGTTCTTTGGCGATGCTTTCCAAACGTTCTTCCATAAAGACTTCGGAGGACAAATTTTCATTAAATGTTCGCTCGGCTCCCACCGATTTTGAAATGCGATTGGGTTTAACCGGACTGTTGTGAATGCCTCGAACAATGTAATAATAATGCGTTCCGCTTTTGCCGAAATGTTGTTCTAAAAATTCTAAACTTCGGTTTTTTAAATCTTTTCCGGTGTAAATGCCAAATTGATACATGCGTTCGGCGGTGACTTTTCCAATACCATAAAATTTCCGGATGTCCAATGCTTCCAAAAAAGGTTCAACTTCATCGGGATTGACCGTTTTTTGACCATTCGGTTTGTTGTAATCCGAAGCTACTTTTGCCACAAATTTATTAATGGAAATTCCAGCCGAAGCCGTGAGACCGGTTTCCTCAAAAATGCGTTTTCTTATTTCTTGTGCGAGTAAGGAAGCACTCGGATTTCCTTTTTTGTTTTGGGTTACATCCAAATAGGCTTCGTCCAACGAAAGCGGTTCAACCAAATCCGTATATTCATAAAAAATTTTTCGGATTATTTTTGAAATTTCGCTGTATCGTTCAAATCGAGGTCGCACAAAAACCAAATCGGGACACAATTTTTTGGCTTGCACGCCACTCATCGCACTGCGAACACCGAATTTTCGGGCTTCATAACTGGCGGCAGAAATTACACCTCGAATTTCGCTTCCGCCCACGGCTAATGGCTTTCCTATTAATTCAGGAAAATCTTTTTGCTCCACAGAAGCATAAAAAGCATCCATGTCAATGTGAATTATTTTGCGAAGTTTTATCTCCTCCATCTTGGGTTAAAGCATTGGTTCCTGTTGGAAAAAAGAAAGAAAATGGTCTGCGTTTAAAATGTTGCCATATTGAAACAGTAATGCTTCGCAACTCGGTAAATGGAATATCTCTGGATCGAAAAGCCAATCCCAACGACAAACTGAAACTGACAATAAAGTTAACCAATCCGATGACACCAATACCAAAAACACCCCAAAAAATCATCCATGTATCTACCGTATAATTGGAGCCATAAAGTCCTAAAGCAAGATTTCCGCTGGCAAAAGTAATGTGTCGAATATCTAAGTTTAATCCGAAAAAAACACCCACCGAAGCGGTTGTTCCCATAAAAATTCCAAACCAGAAATTGGAAATAAATCCGGCCCATTTCATTTCATAAATTTTCGCAAACTTTTCGGCTTTCACTTTTCCGAAAGTTCGTTTTAAAAATGGATGTTCTTTAATGCGTTGATAAATTTCGTAATGTTTATCACGGTTCGCCACACTTCCTGAAATAATTCCCGACAAAAACAAGAAACATCCAGCAATGGCAGCGTGAAATATCGCCATAGAATGAATTGGACTTAAATCGGTCACCAATGTTTTCCATTTGGTTCCGGCAATATTATAATCAAAAGCCAAATCAATCAACCAAATTCCCAACAACGAAATCGGAAAAGCCATGATTACATTCCCAACAAAAGCAATAAACTGCGAACGAAATACACGGGCGAAAAATACGGCAAATACTTGGTGTTTTTCTTCAGAATCTTCCTTTTTCATTCCTTCTTGTAAAGCTCTAATCAAAGCAGCGGCAGTCATTGCGGGCTGTTTGGTGGCTAGCGTAAATCCTAAAAGGTATATCGCAATAAAACCAATCGAATAATTCATACTATACAAAAAAGCATAACCAAAATCGCTTGCGTGAAGTTTCGAAAGCAACACTTTGATGATGCATAAAATCCCAACAATAAATCCACCACCCAACGCCGTATTGAACATTTTAAAATATTCCATTTTAGACTGCGTGATGTATTTTTCACCTGTTTTTGCAGTATGTTGCGTGACTTCATACGACAATAATTGTGTACTTTCTTTGATGAAAGTACGAAGATTATTTCGGGTACAATTGTATTTGATGAGTTTGTAGGCGAGTCGAATGCTATTCCTTTTTTTATCAATTTTTTTGTCAACTGTAAGTAATGGAAGTAGAATTTTTAAACGATATAGTTGTTGACGAATTCGCAGCAAACTCTGGTTTACATGAATCGTAATTCCGTATTTTGATGAATTGGCAAAGGCTTTTTCTACATATTCTTCGCATTGTTTATGCAAAACCAATAATTGTTTATACGACAAACTATCGGAAGTAATGCTATGGATGCTTTCTTCCTCGTGCAAACCGTCTTTAATGAGATGTAATTCCTTTTCAAAAGCGGCAAACGGACTTTCATAGTGAAAATATTCCGGCACCATTTTCAACACATCCGATTCTAACGCACGGCCGCTCATCCGTTGAGAAATTAAGGACATCGACATCATTATTTCTGATAAAACAGAATTCTGTTCTATTGTTTCATAAATCGATGTAAATCCCAACAAATCATACAATTCTTCAATTTGTACTTGCGGAATTTTGTTAATCCAAATCGGATCAGTATCGCTGTAAAAAACCTGACTTAAAACATATTCTAATGAATCAATTGGATGTTGAAACGGCAAAATTTTAGCAAAAGCTCTTTTTTTAACTTCATGAAAAAAGGCAGCGTCTTGCAAAATGGCAGCATCGGTTAATATTTTACTGATTTTCTTTTCAGAAAACAACTCAGTTAGATACGTTGAAAGTTCATTTGCAATCGATTCATTTTCAGTTAAAAAAGTTATCAAATCGAACAAATCAACTTCAACAACCGCTTTAGGTTTTTTAGGTCGAATGGATGAAACAATTTCGACCAACACATCATAATTGTCTTCGGTTTCTGTCCAACGCCGATTTTCATCAAAGTAAAATTTGAGGATTTCAACCGACGTTTTCTTTTTCTTTTTAGCAAACCACTTTGGCATATAGTATTTTTTTTTTATTATACGAATGTATTGAATTATCTTTACCTTACAATGTAGTGAAAAATTATTATATGATTGAAATCGAACGAAAATTTTTAGTGATTTCTGATGCTTTTGTTGAAGAATCTTTTCGTCAAAACAGAATTGTGCAAGGTTATTTAAGTTCGGTTCCGGAACGAACGGTTCGTGTTCGGATTAAAGGCGAAAAAGGTTTTTTAACCGTTAAAGGTAAAGGAAATGAGTCCGGAATGAGTCGTTTGGAATGGGAAAAAGAAATTCCACTCAATGAAGCTGAACAACTTTTGTCAATTTGTGAAAAAGGTGTGATTGATAAAATTCGTTACGAAGTAAAAAAAGGCAATCACGTGTTTGAAATTGATGTTTTTTCAGGCGAAAACGACGGATTAATTATTGCCGAAATTGAATTAAATTCAGAATCAGAATCGTTTGAAAAACCCGATTGGTTGGGAGAAGAAGTAACTAATGATGAAAAATATTATAATGCTTGTTTAAGCAAAAACCCTTATAAAAACTGGACAAAATGAAATTAGTAAAACCTTTATTTTTTATTGCTTTTTTTCTATTGCTTTCTTGCGATAAATCATCCGTTTATCAAAAAATTGATAACGATTTTAAAGATAATCGTTGGTTTAAAACAACAATAAAAACACATACGATCGACATTCAAAAAGAATCAACCTATACTTTATTTTTTGATTTTAGACATGTGCATGATTTTCAATTTCCTGAAATTCCGATACAATTTAGAATTGAAAATCCGGATGGAACCGTAAGTGTCGAAAAAATTAATTTATCTATAAAAGATGAAAATGGCAAAGACAGAGGTGAATGCATGGGGGATGTTTGTGATTTAAGACAAGTTGTTTTTAGTGACAAAATGTTAACCAAAGGAAAACACAGCATTAGTATTTCGAATCAATTTGATGGAGAATATCTTCCGAATGTAATTGGAATTGGATTGCGATTAGAGGAAATTGAAAAACAATAAGATGAAAAAAAGTAGTTTAGTTCTGCTCTTAGGGACAATTTTTGCGTGCAACAGTACTAAAACGGATACTGCAAAAGTGGTTACGTCTCAAAAAGAAATTGTAAAAACAAATCACGAAACGTTTTCCTATCAATCAGGCGATACGACTTATGTTATGCAGAAATATTTTTTGGTTTTGTTGAAAAAAAGAAAGAACAGAAATCATTCCAAAGAAGAAGCTGCCGAACTTCAAAAGCAACATATGGCTCATATTGGATGGTTAGATAAAACCGGAAAAATCAGCATAGCCGGTCCTTCGGATAACCATGAAACAGTTGCCGGTTTTTTACTTTTTCACACCGAAACGATGAAAGAAGCCGATAGTTTAGCCAATTTAGATCCAGCTGTAAAAGCGGGTCGTTTAGAGGTTGAAACGCTTCCGTGGTGGGCGGCAAAAGGCAGTAAGTTAAAGTAGTTTAAATTTCATCAATCAAATGTTGATGTTCCGCTTTCACAATTCCGCGAAGGCGATTTTTGATTAATTGATCTAAAATTTCATCATTTTCAAATCGTTCAAAAAGTTTAAATTGATATAATTTTTCGTCGAAATCAAGCAAATTTAATTCGCAAAATAAGTTCAAATTTACTTCTGAACGAATGAATCCTTTTGTCTTAGCTTCGGTTAAAAAACCTAAAAGCGTTTCAAAAATCAGTTTAGTTCTGAAACAATTATACTTTTCCATCGATTGATGATAATAGCGTTTCAAACTATATAAAAATTGTGAATCCGTTTTTCTTAATTCTTGCAAACCAAGTTCATACAACAAAATTACTTTGGCTAATGAGTCGATTTTTAACTTGCTTATTTCTTCGGTTTGTTGTTCAAAATGAATCCACAAATAATCAACACATTCACTGATTAATTCTTCTTTACTGCTAAAATATTTGTAAATCGTTTTTTTTGAAATAGCTAATTCTGACGCTAAATCATCCATCGTCACATTTTTACTGCCGTATTTTTTAAAGTACGTTAAACTTTGAAGCAATAAATCTTCTTTGGTTTCTGATTTCAATTCCATACTAATTAAATTAAAAACTGCCTTGAAATTCATCAAGGCAGTTGATGTGAATTAATAACCTCCGCCTAATGCACGATACAATGAAATTACGGCATTCAGCTGTTGAAAACGATTGTCAATTGTGCTTAATTCTGTGTTCAAGGCGTTGTCTTTGGCAGTTAAAACTTCCAAATAATTGACCATTCCGTAACGTAATAATTCATCCGAATAATCCGCCGCATTTTGAAGCGATTCCAATTGTTTGGTTCGGATGGCTAATTTTTCGGTTTCATTTTCATAGGAAGCCAACGCATCTGAAACTTCTTTTCCGGCAGTTAAAAGCGTTTGCTCAAATTGAAGATAGGCTTTTTCCTGATTGGCTTTGGCTACTTCGTGACGGGTTTTTATTTGTCGCTGATTAAAAATCGGCTGTGCTAATCCGGTAACAACCGAAGCAAAAAGCGAGTTGGCACTAAACCAATCTTTCAATTCTAAACTCTGAAAACCTCCGCTGGCGGTTACGGTTAAGGATGGATAGAAATTGCTTCGGGCTACATTGGTCATTTCAAAAGCATTTCTGAAATTCATTTCAGCCGAAATTACATCGGGTCTTTTGCTTAACAACAAAGCAGGAATTCCAACTTTAACATCAGTGGTCATCGTTTGGTTTTCAAATAAACCTCTTTCGATGGTTCCGGGAGCTTGACCGAGTAAAATACTTAACGTGTTTTCTAACACTTTTACGTTGTATTTTAAATCTTCCAAAATAACTTGAGTTCCGTATAATTGAGCTTCCGTTTGTTTTACGGCAACGGCATTTACGCTTCCGGCATCTTTTAATGCTTGAATAGTTTCAACACTTTGGTTTCTGTTTTCCAATGTTTTTTCGGCCACTTTTATTTGAGCATCCAACGCCAATAATTGAAAATAAGTGGCAGAAATACTGGAAATCAATTGCGTTTGAATGGCTTGTTGAGCTGCAACCGTTTGCAAATAACTGGCGGCAAAAGCTCTTTTGTTACTTCTGATTTTTCCCCAAATATCTGCTTCCCAAGAAAGTCTTCCTGCCAATTCATATTGATCTAAAGCTCCGTTGAAAAAACTTCCAAACTGACTGTTTTTGGCTAATTCTTGGTGTGTCCAACTTGCATTGGCAGAAAAAGTGGGTAAATAACCGGCTTTTCCTTGTTTCATATTGGCTTCTGCGGCGGCTAAATTTTGCAATCCGATTTTCAAATTATAATTGTTTTGCAATCCGGTTCTGATGTGTTTTTGTAAAATAGGATCGGTAAACAATTGTTCCCACGAAACGGTTGCCAATGAAACGCTGTCTTTGACTTGTTCAGTTCGGAATAGTTTTTCGGTTTCTATGTTCGGACTTTGGTAATCCTTAGCCACAAAACAAGATTGCATCACTAAACTTCCTGCAATGACAACCGTTATTTTTGATATTTTTAGATAGTTCATCTTACTTTTTATTATAAAATTTCTGGATCAGTTTCTTTTGCCTTTCCGCTAATACGTTCTTGTAAACCTTGGAAAATAACGAACAATACGGGAATTACAAATACCCCTAAAAGTGTTCCCACTAACATTCCGCCAACGGCTCCCATTCCAATCGAACGGTTTCCAACAGCACCAACACCCGAAGCAAATGCCAACGGAAGTAAGCCGAGAATAAACGCGAACGAAGTCATCAAAATTGGACGTAAACGAGCTTTTGCACCATCAATCGCCGATTCAAATAAGCCCATACCGTGTCGACGTCGCTGGATGGCAAATTCGACAATCAGAATGGCATTTTTGGCTAATAATCCAATCAACATAATTAAAGCTACTTGGAAATAAATGTTATTTTCTAATCCAAATAAATTGACAAAACCAATCGCTCCGGCAATTCCGACAGGCAATGATAAAATTACGGATAGTGGTAACACATAACTTTCGTATTGACCTGCCAAAAGGAAATAGACGAATATCAAACTCAATAAAAATACGCCAGCTGCTTGTCCGCCAGCGATGATTTCTTCACGTGTCATCCCTGAAAATTCATATTCGTAGGTTTTCGGTAAATGTTGAGCGGCAACTTCTTCCACTGCTTTAATGGCATCACCTGAACTATATCCCGGATTTGCTTTTCCGGTTACGCTGATGGATTTTAATAAATTATATCTAGCAACCGATTCTGGTCCGTACACACGTTTTAAATTCACAAATTCGCTAATGGAAACCGTTTCGTCTTGAGCATTTCGGATGAAAATATTATCCAGTGATTCAGGAGTTGCTCGGTCTTCCGGTTTTGCTTGAATCATCACACGGTATTGTTTTCCAAAACGATTAAAATCGGTTGTATATAATCCACCATAATAACCTTGTAAGGTGTTAAATATTTGGTTGATTGATATTCCGGCTTCTTTTGTTTTTTCAACATTCACATCCATTTGATATTGTGGGAAAGAGGGATTGAAACTCGTCATCGCGTATTGAATTTCCGGACGAGCATTCAACGCTTGTAAAAATTCGCCTGAAACTTGACTCACTTTTAACCAATCATCATCGCCTTTGTCTTGTAGTTTTAACTCAAAACCATCGGCCATTCCAAAACCTTGCACACTCGGTGGCGTGAAGAATAATAATCTGGCATCTTTGATTCCGGCTGTTCTTCCGAAAAGTTCGCCCACAACAGCATCTACCGATTGATTGTCTTCTTTTCGCTCACTCCAATCTTTTAATTGAATAACCGAGAACGCATACGAACCTCCGTTAACATTATTCAATAAACTAAATCCAACCACATTCATTCTGGCTTCAACAATATTCATTGACGCAATGATTGAATCGTATTCATTGACAATTTTTTGTGTTTGTTCCAACGTTGCTCCGGGTGGTAAAGTGATGTCTGCCATAATTAAACCACGGTCTTCGGTTGGAATAAATCCGGAAGGCGTAGATTTGAAAAGTAACAAGGCAATTCCGGAAACCACAATTAATCCTAAAACAGCAATCCACTTTCTTTTTAATAAAAAGCCAATTGAGTTGACATATTTGTTTGTCATCGAATCAAAACCGGTGTTGAAAGCAGTAAAAAATCGATCTTTAAATCCTTTTTTATGATGTTCTGAACCTTCGTGCGGTTTTAATAATAAAGCACAAAGAGCAGGACTTAAAGTCAATGCATTTACAGCAGAAATTAAAATCGCAATCGCTAACGTAATCGCAAATTGTTGATAGAAAACGCCCGAAGATCCTTTGATAAAAGACACCGGCACGAATACAGCCGACATTACTAACGTGATGGAAATAATCGCTCCTGTAATTTCGCTCATCGCAGAAACCGTGGCTTCTTTAGCAGATTTGACTCCTTCATCCAACTTAGCGTGAACAGCCTCGACGACGACAATGGCATCATCGACGACAATTCCGATGGCGAGAATCATCGCAAAAAGCGTCAACATATTAATGGAATAACCAAACAATTGAAGGAAGAAAAAGGTTCCTACAATCGCAACCGGAACTGCAATAGCCGGAATTAACGTGGAACGGAAATCTTGTAAAAATAAGAATACCACAATAAATACTAAGATAAAAGCTTCGATTAACGTTGTAATTACCTTTGAAATAGAGGCATCAAGGAATTTTTTAGTGTTGTAAGGCACAACATAATCTACACCTTTTGGAAAATCGGCTTTAGCATCTTCCAAAATGGTCATTACTTCTTCAATAATTTCTTGAGCATTGGAACCTGATGTTTGGAAAATACCAACAGCAACACCCGGTTTTCCCATTCCCATATTATTGGTTCCGTAATTAAATCCGCCTAATTCAATCGATGCAACATCTTTTAAACGAAGAAAATTTCCGTTTCCGATGGATTTAATAATGATATTTTCATATTCTGAAATTTCGGCTAAACGACCTTTGTATTTGATGACATACTCATAAACTCCATCAGCATTTTCACCAAATTTTCCCGGAGCTGCTTCTAGATTTTGTTCTCTCAACGCTGCTTGAATATCAGACGGAACGACTTTGAAAGCCGCCATTTTTGCCGGATCAATCCAAATTCGCATTGAATAATCTTTGGCTCCAAAAACGTTTACTTGTCCAACTCCTTTTACACGTTGTAATTTTGGAACTAGATTTATTTTAGCATAATTCTGTACAAAAACCTCATCATATTCCGGATTATCCGAAAACATGGAAAGGAACATCAAGGCACTCGTTTGACTTTTTAATGTTGTAACCCCGGTTTGAATAACAGCTTCAGGTAATTTACTGGTTGCTCTCGCTACTCTGTTTTGCACGTTTACAGCGGCAATATCGGCATCGACACCTAATTCAAAAAATACATTGATTTTGGCAGCACCATCGTTACTGGCAGACGAAGTGATATACGTCATTCCTTCCACACCATTGATTTCTTCTTCGAGCGGAATGACTACGCTATTTAAAACTGTTTCTGCATTTGCTCCGGTATAAGTGGCGTTTACTTGCACAGTTGGCGGAGCAATTTCAGGATATTGTTCGATGGGCAACGACATCAAACCCAATATTCCCAGGATAGTTATGAGAATAGAGATTACTGTTGAAAGAACGGGTCTTTCAATAAATACTTTTAACATATTGATTAAGTTTGAGCGTTATTATTTTTGTGAAGTAGCGGTTTGAGCTGTTTTTTTAGATCCGTCGTTGGGGATGATTTCCATTCCGTCACGTAGTTTTGAAACACCTTCGACCACAACTAAATCTCCTTCGTTTAAACCTTCGGAAACAATATAATTGAGTTCAGAAGTTCCTTTGGTTTGGATAACTTTAGTGGAAACTTTATTCGATTTATCAACTACAAAAACCAATTGCTTTCCTTGCATTTCCGAAACGGCAATTTGCGGAATTAAGACTATGTCTTTTTGTTCAGTTGGTAATTGAATGGTTCCGCTGCTTCCGCTACGTAAAATTCCGTTTGGATTTTTGAATTCGGCACGTAACTGAATACTTCCGGTTCTTCCGTTTACCAAACCATTGATTGTCTCAATTTTTCCTTTAATTTCATAAGGAGAATTATCGGCTAATATTAAATTTACTTCGGGTAATGACTTGATTTTATCCGCCATCGTTTGTCCGCTGAACGTACGATTGAATTGTAACAGTTGTTTTTCATTCATCGAAAAATAAGCTCGCACATTTCTGGCATCGGAAATGGTTGTAAGTGGTTCAGGGTTGGTAGAACTGACTAAACTTCCTTCTTTATAAGGAAGATTTCCAACGACTCCATCAACCGGACTGGTAATTGTTCCGAAATTGATATTGGCTGCAATACTACTGTAATTGCTTTGAGCTTGGGCTAAATTTGCTTTAGCCGTTTCCAATTGCACATTGCTGATGATGTTGCGTTCCACCAACGGAATCATTCGATCAACCTCAACTTGAGCGGCTTTCACTCTCGCTTTGGCAGCTGCTGCATCTTGGTTTAAGGTTTGTGTTTCTAATTTGAATAATAACTGACCTTTTTTGACCGGTTGACCTTCATCAACATAAATTTTTTGAATAAATCCGTTTACTTTTGGTCGGATTTCAACATTTTGTTGACCTTCGATATTGGCAGAAAACTCCTGATAGATGGTTGTGTTTTCTTTCGTTACTTTTTGAACCGCAAAAGGCATTGGGCCCATGGCTTGTGGTTGAGGTGCTTCTTTCCCGCAGGAAATGATAATGAGTGCTGTTATGACTAAGGTCAAAATAGACTTGTTTTTCATATATTTAATTGATTAAGAGGTTCGGATTATTGCTGTTCTAATTGATTAATTTTTTTGATGGAATCTTGCAGTAATTTTTCAAAATTGTGAACATACTCAAGGTAAACGCTTAGTACACTTCTTCCTTTTTCGTAGTCGGCAGAAATTCGATATTTTTCGTCGAAAGCTTTTACTTTATGAACTATTTCAATTTCTGAATGAAGAATTTTAAGGTGATTTTGAATTCTATCTGCCAAATTAGAAGGTCTAAAATGCTTTCTTCTGTCTCCCGGCAAAGTGTAGTAATGTATCTTTTCCAGTTTTAGCAAAAGATTTATGTTGGTAGAAACGGAACTTTTGCTGGCACCGGTTACTTCAACCAATTCTTCAAAAGTGAGTCCTTTAATTCTACAATTTAAAATTAAATTGCCAACAATTCTTGAAGCTAATGGTGGTAAATTATGGTGTGTTTCAAAATGAATTCCGAATAATTCAATAAGTTCTTGCTTTTCTTTTTCAATACTATCCATGTCATTTAAAATTAAATTCGGGACAAAGATATATATTAGTTCGCTTACAACCGAACTAAACGAACTTAAAATTGTGTTAAATAAGGATTTTTTATGTTAATATTTTCTCTGTAAAATTTTTTTGTTAAATATTTTTAACATAATTTTGATATTGATACACGCAAAACAGACTAAATATGAGCCGAATAATTACTTCTCTTCTCATTTTTACGATTTCTACATTTTCATGGAGTCAAAATAATTTTGATGAAAAACAACTGGATAGTATTATCAACAAAGTGGTTGATTTTAAGTATAACAACGGAAAGCGAGATAGCGATTTTAATTCATTGTTTGCACTTTTATCCGAATATGATAATATAAAAAATCCGGAATTAAAGGCAAAAGCAGATTTTAATTTAGGATTCTATTATTATCAAATTTTGAAATTTGAAACTTCAATTTTTTATTACCAAAAGGCTTTAAAGGAATACCGGAATCAAGAAAAATGGAAATCGTATGTAAATGTTTCCAAAAACTTGGCTACAGTATATTCTCTTCTAAACAAACATGAAGAATCTGAAAAAGTGCTTTTAAACACAATGCAACTAGTTCAAAATGAAGACGTTGGTTTTTACATATTAAAACCATTGCAAGAATTGGCAGTATTTTATTCATATTATGGCAAAAACCCATCTAAAGCAATTTATTATGGTAATAAATTTTATACTGAATTAGAATATTTTTCAAAAAATCACATCGAAGATCCAGAATTTAAATACAGTAAAACTATTGATGCTGCCATTGTTGATTTAGAAATGGGTAACAGTTATCTTGCTTTAAATGAATATGAAAAAGCAAAAAAATATCTTTTAAGATCACAGGCTTTTTTTTCCCCTACTAATGACCAAGAAAAGCTTTCAAGAATAAATAAACATTTATTTCATTTAGCGGTAAAAACAAATCAACCAGCTGATTCTATAGAAAAACAATTGAACAAATATGATAATTCAATTTCAGAATATATTAGAATTTATAAAACTAGCGTTTATAAAGTGATTGAAGATGCGACAGAAATTTATGAATACCAAATTGACTTAAAAAAACAAAAAGAAGAAAATAAAAAACTAAAACATCATAGAAACATAATCACTGTTTTGTTTATTGCTTTATTTATTATCTCACTTATATCGCTGCAAATTTTAATTAAATTATATAAAGTTCAAAAGGATTACAACCAAAAGCTGCTACAAGAAAAGGAAGTTTTAGAATCAATTGCCAAAGAAAAAACAATGTATTTTTCAATTATATCGCATGAGCTAAGAACTCCTGTTTATTCTATAACCGGAATTTTAGAAATACTAAAACAAGAAAAAAATCCGACTAAACAAGATGAACTAATAAACTCTTTACAACTCTCTAATTACTATTTAACACACCTAATCAATAACATTCTTGTAGTAAATAATGATGAAGAAAAAAAACAGATTAATAGTTTTGAAACACAGATTGATGTATTTCAATTTTTAGAAAACATTGTAAAAAAATATAAGCCATTAGCAATACAAAAAGGAATAAATATTAACGTAAAGACAACTTCCAAATCACTAATATGGGTAAAAACTGATTGGGTAAAGTTGGAACAAATTATTGTTAATCTCTTATTAAATGCAATAAAGTTTTCTCCTGAAAATGAAGTTATTTACATTAATTTAAGTTGTGAAAAGCAAAATTTAAATCAAATGAAAGCCACTTTCTCCATTTCAGACAATGGTCCCGGAATAAATAGTGAGTTAAAAGAAAGCGTTCTTAGAGGCGAAAAAAAATTAGATGTTCAAGAAGAAATCAACACAAATAGAATGCAAGGAATTGGCGTTGGTTTGTTTGCTTCTCAGAAATTATTACATTTATTTAATTCTGAATTGAAAATTGATACTGAAAAAGAAAGGGGAAGTACTTTTTCATTTGATGTTTTAGCAGAAATAGTTACAAATAATTCAGAAAATGAAACTTCTAAAAAAACAATAAACTTTCCTATTACTGTTTTATCTGTTGATGACAATCGAATGAACCTTTTGGTTTCTAAAAAAATGTTGGAAAATATAGGGATAAAGTGTTTTATTTGTACAGATCAAGACGATTATCTTTCAATTATAGAACAAGAAAACATAGAATTAGCTTTAATAGACATCAATATGCCAACAATAAACGGATATGAAATGTCTAAAAAAATAAAGTCAAAATTTAAAATTCCTATTATTGCTCATACGGCAGGAGGAGAAATTACTAAAAACGACTTTCAAATAGTAGATGCAAAAATTGACGATGTGCTCATCAAACCTTATGCAATAGATGATTTGAAGAACAAAATCATTAAATTATTACCAACAATTATAAAGAGAAGAAAAAAATAATTTTTTAGTCTTTTTCTGTATTTTCAGGAGTTTCTTCTATTATTTCTGGAATTTCTTCCACAATTTCGATGGTTACTTTCATTGAGCCGTAGCCGTGATGTCTAGCAATATCTCGAAAGGCTCTTTTGCTTAAATCTATTTCTCTTCCTCTGGTAAATGGCCCTCTATCATTAATTGTAACCATTGTGGATTCTCCATTTGCTTCATTGGTAACTCGAACTTTTGTGCCAAATGGCAATTTTTTATGAGCCGCAGTATATTTTTGATTGTCAAAAATTTGGCCGCTTGCTGTTTTTCTTCCGGTAAATTTATCGTGATAATAGGAGGCGTGAGCACCTTTTTTATATAATTTGAAGGAATAATTTGCCTCAATTTTAACGCTGTCAATTAAAATGCTATCATTTTTGATTGTATCATTAAGAGTTAATCGCTGAATGGTAGGTTTTTCAAACCGTTTTGTTTTAAATGAAAAACTACTAAAGAAAAGTAAGGCAAATAGGCCAAACACGATGAGTTCGGTTTTATGTTTCATAATCCAACTTTTGAGTGTTTGTTTCATTTAACAAATAATGTTCCAAAAATGAAAAAACCACGAAAAACGTGGTTTATATTAATTTAGGCTAACCATGAACTCCATGGAAGTCGGCTTAAAATAAGCAATAACCCAATTCCGTAGAAAAATAAAATCTTTTTGAATTTTGCTTCAGAAGCCACTTTTTTATGTTTAGACCATCCAATCGTAATCAAAATAATTGCAATAATATTGATGAGCGGATGTTCTAACATTGTGAGTCGCAATTCCGGATTTTTCATTGCTCCTTCAATTCCGAATGCTTTTATTCCCTTTTGAGAAACAAAAAAAACGGCTAATCCCAATAACAATTGAACATGCGTAAAAATCAATGCAAAAAGCGAAATTCGTAAATCTTTAGACTCAAATGATTTTTTGGAAGCATAGCCAATCAAGGCATTAACAACCGCAATTAAAAGTACAATAAGAGCCAAATATGCCCACCAAGAATGAAGTTTTTGTAATAATTCGTACATAGCTTTAATTTTTTTGAGTAACAAATATAATCAAAAAAAGAAAAACCTTCGGTTAAATTAACCGAAGGCTTTTCATCAAAACAAATAAATCGAATTAAAAATTATATCGAATTGTAAAACTCCATGTTCTTCCCAAACCAAAAAACCCTTGGTTACCATCTGCAATTCCGTTATAAACTCTGTTGTTTGAAAGATATGTTCCTTGTTCAGGAGCTTGTGAATTTATTAAATCTGTTGTTTTAATATTTGTTCTTAGTTCAGATAAGTAAATTTTGTGAAGTAAATTATTGATGTTTAATCTAAAATCTATTGAATTGGCTTTGTCTTTTCCTACCAACCATTTATAAGATGCCCCAAAATCGACTACTTCATAAGAAGGAAGTTGAAGGTTTTCTTTCACGGCACCTACATTAGAATAAATCTCATCATAAAAACGTAAATCTGAATCTACTGAGAAACGTTCAAAAATAGTGTACTTCAGTCCAACTCCGGCTGTTGTTTGAGCAGCATCTCCTACTTTTCCACCATCAACATCAACTTCTGTAACACTTTCAACATTTCTGTCTTGATCTCTAACAGTGGTAACCACTTTGTCCTGGTATTCCCAATTTCCTATTGATGCAAAACCTCTTATTTCTAATTTTGAAAATGGTTTCACAACAAAGTCAAGCTCTAAACCAGAATGCAATTGTTCAACCCCTTCGTTGGTTGTGAAAAGTTCATTTCCTTCACTGTTAACTCTTGACGATGTTTTTACACGATCTTTCCAAGATGTTCGATAAGCATTAAGATTTGCAGAAAAATAAGTACTATTAAATCCATAACCTGCCTCTAAGCCTAAAATCTTTTCATTTTCGGTTAAAGGGTTGATTTGATTTGTGAAGTTTAAATAAATATTGTCATGGTAAGGCTGTCTGGAATAATAACCACCATTAATAAAAACTACATGATTTTGGTTAATTTTATAACTTCCGCCGGCTTTTACATTATAACCAATATTATCTACTTTTTCAGAATCTTCATATTCTGCTAAATAATCATATCGGTCAAAACGTTGATGAGTTTGAGAAGAAACAGCTCCTTGAAAAAACGTAGAAAAATTATCGTTTGCATATTCCAACTGTCCAAAAACTCCTCCATATGAAATTCTTTCGCTATTATTGTAATCAATATGTTGACTTTCAGACAAACTATTGAAAGTTGATTCCCAAGGTCTTGGAGACAATGATTCAGTAACTGTATTTGAAACAGGACTCCCAATCGGTTGATGTGTATTATCTCTTAATGTTCTGCTTTCCGTCCAACTAGTTAATCCCAAGAAATCAGCAACTTGACGGTAGTGTGTTCCATAGTAAGTTCTAACATCTGCTCCGGCATTAAATTCTAAATTATCTGTAAACTTATGATTAAAGTTAGTAACTAATCCATACCAATTGTGGTTATTCATAGAAGAACGGATTAGATAAGATTTTCCGTCTAAAGCAACACCAACTCCACCATTTTCAAGATTTCTATCAACAAGGGCGTCAAAGTTAATTTGACCGTTTGTTCTAAATGAAGATGGGATTGAAGCACCATAGTTTCCAGTCCCACCGCCTCGTCCCCATGAAGCATATAAAACCGTTGACAACGATGATTTTTCGCTCATTGTCCAATCCCAGTTTAAATTAGCCACTGGTTTATGATAAAAATTGGTTCTTTCAGATTTATATTGGCCATTAAGATAACCCCAGTTGTTATTATATTTTCTCCCGTACTGAAGATAACTAGCAATAGTTTTAGTAAAATTTTGATCGTGCCACTGCGGAGCTCCGGTTAAAAGTAAATTAAAATTGTGCTTTTCACTAGGTTTGTAACCAAAAGAGATAAAGTAGTTTTGGCCTTCACCTTTGGTTCCATCATTATACCCATCACCTTGCCAATGAGTAAGCATCACACTCATACCAAAACCTTTTTTACTCATTCCGGTATTGTATGCTGCTGTTGTTTTTAAATAGTCGTCGTTTGCGATTGCCGTTGATACAAATCCACCTTCTTTTTTATCAGTTGCTTTTGTAATAAAGTTAACAGTTCCTCCTACAGATGAAATCGCCAATTTAGATGAACCTAATCCACGTTGAACTTGAATTAAATTCGCTATATCTGCCATTCCTGACCAATTTGACCAATACATTAAACCATCTTCCATTCCATTAATTGGTTGACCATTTAAAAGGAAAGCTGTGTTATCTTGTCCAAAACCACGAACGGCAATTCTGGAATCTCCGAAACCTCCCGCTTGACCTGCCACATAAACAGAAGGTGTGTTAACCATAGTTTGTGTAATATCGAATGTACCAATTTTTTGCTGAATTTCTGCCGATTTGATGGATGAAACAGCAATTGGCGTATTTCTTCCTTTTGCCAAATCGATTACACCACGCCCTACTACAATAACTTCATCTAATTGATCTGAATCTACTTCAAGATTAACAGTCCCTACGTTTACCGTTTGACCAGAAGGAACATTAAAAGAAATTGTTTTGTTTAGATAACCCACAAAAGAAATAATTAATTGTCCAGTTGTATTTGGAACAGAGATACTGAATTTACCATCAAAATCAGTCACTACTCCGTTTGAAGTTCCTTTTACAACAACATTTGCACCAGGCATCGGCATGTTTGATTCCTGATCAATCAAAGTCCCTGTTACTGTTCCTTGTGAAAAGACCGAAAAAGCCATCATAAGAAACCCTAAAAGCATTAAAATTTTACAATTTTTCATTATGTTTTGGTTTTGAAATTTGGGCAAAATTCAGCCATTACAAAACCATAACCGTTATGAAAATGTTAAGGAAAGCAACTTGATGATTTTATAAACTTATCCAAACAAAAAAGAAACAATAGACATAAAAAGTCTGCGTTTTGAATATCTTTTGGAAATTAAAACTTGATAATAAAATAACATATGATTATGAAAAGCAAAAAAAAACCACGCATTTATTATTTGCGTGGTCTGTTTAATATGATAAAAGTGTCTTTTACTTTCTATCCAAAAAATATTTTAATAAAAAGCTTGTAGAACTATCATGTTCTTTCACGTTTCCTGAATTGATTTCATCTAAAATTGAATTCGCCAATTGTTTTCCTAATTCAACGCCCCATTGATCGTAACTGAAGATATTCCAAATAACACCTTGCACAAAAATTTTGTGTTCGTATAAAGCGATTAATTCGCCCAGACTTTCAGGTGTTAATTGATTTATGAGAAGTGTATTAGTTGGTCTGTTTCCTGAAAAAACTTTAAAAGGCGATAAGAACGCAGCTCTTTCTCCATCAATTCCTTGTTTTTGAAATTCAGCTTGAACTTGCTCTGCCGATTTTCCGTTTAATAAAGCTTCGGTTTGAGCAAAAAAGTTAGACATCAACTTATCGTGATGGTCTTGATTTCCGTGAAGTGATTTTACATAACCAATAAAATCGGTCGGAATCAATTTGGTTCCTTGATGAATTAATTGAAAAAAGGCGTGTTGCGAATTGGTCCCCGGTTCGCCCCAAATAATGGTTCCGGTTTGATAATTTACCGGATTTCCGTCACGGTCGATGCTTTTTCCGTTACTTTCCATTATTCCTTGTTGAAGGTAGGAAGCTAATTTTTGCAAATATTGTGTGTACGGAATTAACGCTTCACTTTCTGCTCCGAAGAAATTATTATACCAAACACTCAACAAAGCCAAAACAACCGGAATGTTCTTGTCAAATGGAGTGGTTTTAAAATGTTCGTCCATTTGGTTTGCACCTTTTAATAATTTATCAAAATTATCAAAACCAACCGCTAAACTAATGGATAAACCGACAGCACTCCACAACGAAAATCGTCCGCCAACCCAATCCCACATTGGAAAAATGTTTTCAGGATGAATTCCGAATTCGGTTACTTTTTGAATATTGGTAGAAACAGCCACAAAATGTTTCGCTACATCTTCTTGTTTAGCGGATTTCAAAAACCAGTTTCGAATGGTTTCCGAATTGGATAAGGTTTCTTGTGTGGTAAATGTTTTTGAAACGATAACAAATAAAGTCGTTTCAGGATTTAATTTCTTAATCACTTCATTCACATGATCGCCATCTACATTGGAAACAAAATGAACGTTCAAGTGATTTTTATAAAACTGAAGAGCTTCAACCACCATAACCGGCCCTAAATCGGAACCGCCAATGCCAATGTTTACAATATCGGTGAATTGTTTTCCGGTAAATCCCTTTCTATTTCCGTTGACAACTTCGTCTGTAAAATTTTTAATTTTATTTTTAACCGAGAAAATTTCCGGCATCACATTTTGACCATCAACCAAAATTTTTGAATCAGACGGAGCACGCAAAGCCGTGTGTAAAACCGCTCTGTTTTCGGTTTGATTGATTATATCTCCGGCAAAATATTTTTTGATGGCATCTTCCAAATTCACTTCTTTAGCCAAATCCAAAAGAAGATTCATGGTTTCTTGAGTAATGATATTCTTAGAATAATCTACCAAAAAATCATTCCATTGCAAATGAAAGTTGGCTGCCCGTTTTGAATCTTTTTCAAAAAGCTCTTGCATCGAGACATATTGCATGTCTTCAAAATGTTTTCTCAAGCTTTGCCAAGCTGCTGTTCCGGACGGATTTGTATTTTCTAAAGCCATTTTATTTTAATTTAAGAGTCGCAATACTGTCTAATTCTTTCTTTAAAGGGGCAATGTATTCTAAATATTTTGCTTTGTGCTTTTCATTCATTGGTTCGGTATTCGGTAATTTTTGCGAAAGCGGATCAACCTGCACACCGTTTTTCCAAAAACGATAACACACGTGAGGACCGGTTGCTAAACCAGTACTTCCCACTTTTCCAATTACTTCACCTTGTGCTACATGTTGCCCTTGTCGAACTAAAATTTTCGACATGTGAAGGTATTGGGTAGAATAAGTTCCGTTGTGTTTCACTTTAACGTAGTTACCATTTCCGGCGGTAAATCCTGTTCTTTCAACAACACCGGAAGCAGTAGTTTTAATTGGAGTTCCGTGCGGAGCGGCATAATCGGTTCCTTTGTGAGCTTTCCAAGTCATTTGAACCGGATGAAAACGTTTAGGCGAAAATCGGGATGAGATTCGGAAGAAGTCCAATGGAGCTTTTAGAAACATCGTTTTCAAACCCTTCCCTTCTTCGTCGTAATAATCAACTTTTTTAGATAAACTGTCTAATTTGTATGGGAAGGCATAAATCTTTTTCCCTTTATGTTCAAAAAACGAACTTTCTAATCGATCTACACCGGCATAAATTGTGTCGTTGATGTATTTTTCATAAAACGTAACAGCAAATTTATCTTCTTTTTGAATTTTAAAAAAGTCGATGGAATATTCGTAAATCTTAGCCAAATTATTAGCTACTCCTGCATCAACACCATTTTTGTTCAACGTTTCAGACAACGAACCATGAATAGCAGTTGCTATCGTTCTTCGTTTGATGGTGATGGGTTTTTGTTTATTGAATGCTTTTACGATGGTATCTCTAAAATCGACTACACTGTAATTTATATTGTCTTTTTGATAAATGAAAACCTGAAGTTGGTTTGGAGCATCTTTTGATTTTAGTAAGGTGATGGGTCTTCCTATGCGAATATCACGCATGTTGAAGCTGTCTTTCACCTGTTCGGTTACTTCATGTACTTTGAAATTTCCGATGTTGTGATTTTCTAATAATTTTCCGAAGGTATCGCCACTTTTAATCGTGTCTTGAACAACCAAATAATCGTTCAACGTGAATCCGAATTCAACGACAATTGGAATTTTGGGTTTTGTATCTTCTTCTATAATGACTTTGTCAACCTTTTTTTCGCATGAAAACAAACTCAATGCAAATAGTATAGGTAGTATTTTGTTGAATTTCAATTTGTTGCTTTTAATCTAATTAAACACTTTCTTTTTCTCCCCAAGTTGCCAATTCTTCTTCCGACCATAATTCAGGGAAAAATATTCTTCGTTGGTATTTGGGAAGCATGTATTTTTTCCAATCGCTTCCGCCTGTTGCTTCGCCACTTCCATGACCGCTTTCGATGTATTTTTTTGCCGTATTAAAATGTCCCATCACCCAAGTAATGTTTACGGTATAATCATAATGACGCATGGCTTTTACAAGAGCTTCATTTTTTTGATCTGCTTCGGGCAATTGTTTGAACTTTTGCCAAAGATTAATCGTGTTGTATTCTTCCATGAAAGACAAAAATTCTTTCTTGTATTTTCTTTCAAATTCTAAAATCAAATAGGACTTTTCGCCTGTTTTATAATCTTTCCCGGCTGCTTGCCAGTACAAATGTTCAAGAGCATGTTCGTAAGGTGTATCGCGGTCAATCGAACCTCTAAAACGGTAATCAATTAAATTAATCAAATCGGTTGAAGCAAATTCAATCAAACGATATTGAGCACTTTGAAAACCGCTGGCTGGCGTTAATGTATTTCGGAATTTCATGTATTGCTCTACTTCCATACCGTCTTTCATAATGGTAAAAGAAGTGGTAAGCATATCGAAATAACGACTAATTCGCATTAATTTTTCTGCAAAAAAAGCAGTTTCAGGTTTTTCGGAATGACAAACTTGTTCGATTTCCCAAAGAATCATTTTAAACAACAATTCATTCACTTGATGATACATGATAAAAACCATTTCATCCGGCAAAGTAGTGCGTTGTGTTTGGAGATTCAGTAAAGCATCGGTTTGAATATAATCCCAGTAAGTAATAGGTTTTGCCCACAGAAGACCTTCTAAATGAGTTTCAGTTTTTTGATTAATTGCTTGAAACTTTTCTTCTAATTTTTCAAGAATTTCTTCGTGTGCAGTTGTATTCATCACGGTTTTGCTTTAACGGTAAATGTGTGTTTTAATCCTTTAAATTTTTCCAAATCGGCTTTTAGTGAACCTACGGCTAATTCGGCTTTGATTCTCACTGGCAATTTATTGTCGTCATCTGAAATCCAAACAGTTAAGCTTTCTTGTTCTTTAAAAACGCGTCCGGCTTGCACATAAGGTCTAAAAATCATCGTGGGAACGAGCCCAAATTTAGTTTTTATATCTTGACGACCAATAAATTTAAGTTTAAATTTTGTTATTTCTTCGTCAAAAAACATATCAATGTCTATTGACTCACCCACTTTTAGTTTATCTACGTTGGGATGATTTCTCAAATAATAAAACGTTGACAATATATCTTGCGTTTTATCAGGAACTTCAAATGTTTTTTCTGTCTTTCGTTTATAATCTTTCACAAAAACAGTATTATTTGAATGATTAAAAAAGCCTTCTTGGTCTTTTTTATAACCACCTTCGTCTATTTTTCGTATAAATTGATAGGGAACCCCGGTTTGTTTGTCAATAAAACTTTGGTAATCGTCTTCCACCTTAAAGAAAAATTTGGTCATACCGGTGGTGTAACCGCGGCCTTTGGCGTGAAATACTTTTTTGTTGTTTCGAGTGGCTTCACTCACGCTTAATTCAGCCATTCCGGCATTAATTAATCCGTACGAAATTTTAAATTGAAACCATTCGCCCACATCATACGCGTCTTCTTTTTTGGGAGAATTGGTTTGAGAATCGAAACTGACTGTCGATAAAAACAGGAATATAAGCAGTAAATTTTTCATAAATTTCATCTTTTTGCTATAGCAGTTGCAATTTCTGTTCCAAATGTACTAAATCTAAAAAAGACCTCAAAAAATGTGAAGATTTTAATGTTTTTTTATGATTGTTTTGTTGCTGCGAAGTCAAACTCGAGCTATCGGAATTTGCAGATCACGTTCTTATATAAAAGGAACTCTTCTTGGAGCGGGTGTTAAGTTCTTGCGAATTTTATTAATGGTTCAATATCCCCATTATCTGCTAGCCTTATCGATTTAATATATTCCTTTCTAACTTCATCAGCTTTAACCATATTGGAACTATGCCATGAAAATATTTCTTTTTCAAAAATAGATTCAACAATTATATCAGCCATCAACCGCGAATGCCTACCATTTCCATTCGGAAAACAATGGATATTGACTAATCTATGCTTGAATCTGATTGCTATTTCGTCTGGCGGAAACGTATCATTATTAATCCAATAGCTAGTATCGTCTAATAATACTTTTAAATCTGTCCGAATATTTATCCATTTTATCCCAATATTTTTTTCTGATTGTCTAAATTCCCCAGCCCATTTCCAAACTTTACCAAACATTCTTTTATGCAATGCTTTTATAAAATCCTCAGTCAAAATCTTATCTTTTTTTACCTTCTTATTCATAAGCCATTCAACTGCATTTTCAATATTTAATTGTTCATATTCATCTAGTTCAGCATGTGTTGTTATGGTCTTTATTAAAAGCCCTTCTTTTTCTTCTTCGCTTAATGGTGTTTGCCCCTCTTCATATTGTAATTCTAATCCCATAATGACCTACGTACTTCTCGTTTTATTTCACTTGCTAACTCTTTTATTGCTTTCTGAATTTGTTCTTCGCTATTGCCTTGATTCTCAAGTTTCATATTGTGATTTGTTCTTAAAACAATTTTTGTAGCCAATTCTTGGGATTTATAGTCTATAAGATTTTCAATTGAGCCTTTCTTAGGAACAAATCCATAAACAAATTTCATATCCAATGCATTAGCTATTTCTTTAAGTAAATTTATAGAAATGGATTCATTTGCTTCCCTTTCTTCAATCTTTTTCACTCCTTGTTTAGTTATATTCAATCTTTTGCCCAATTGTTCAAGCGTCATATTTAAAGCTGTTCTAATGCTATATACCCATCCTTTTTCAGGAATAATAACATTTTCAGCTTTTTGAAAAGGTTTTATCTTTCTATCCAATTGCTCTATTAATAATTTTTTTTGATTTCTCATTGCATATATATTTACAAATCGTTACAAATGTAAACATATTTATTTACATTTTAAAAAAATAGTAAACATAAAAGATTGCTTTTTAATCAATAAGTAAATTTATAGGGTTACTAAAATTAAAAATAGTACACTTAAAAGTTTATTTTTTTCAAACAAAGCAAATACAAAAGAACAACAAACAGTATGAAAGAGCTTGCTTGCAATAGGATATTTATTCAAAACTCTTTGCGAAGCTAAGACCATCGCAGAAAATAGTATCGGTTTTTGAAAGTAAATTTCGGGGTGCAAACTCCGGCATCACTAAATTTGTAACACGTGGTGTCACTTTTCCTCATTACATTCGTTTTAAGATATTTTCAAATGTAAAAAAGGCAAACTATTACGCTTGCCTTTTGGGTTTAAATTTTATTTAAGTATTGATTTACAAATAGTTAAGTTTTGAATTTTGGTTCATCACTAATTATGGAACATTACCTACTTGTCCATTGCCCCTCAATATATCTAATTGAATTTTTGATTCTTTTGTATTTAAAAATGTTTCTACTGATTTTGACATAAATTATTCATCTTTGCTATCATTCCACAAATGTGTCATCTTTAACTCTCTTTCAAATATAAAAAAATTCCGCAAAAACCCGAGGATCTTTGCGGAATAGTATTGTTATCTTTTTTCAAACGTATTTCGTTCCTAACAAATTGGCATGTTGATCAATTGCCGCATTACCTAACCAAAACCATATAAAAACACAAAACCCAACCGATCACGATTGAGTTGTATGCTATTAACTAACCAAAAAAACTATAAATTATGAAAATTTACATTACTCAAAAGAAGGTAACCACTCCTCCTTTTTTGCGAGTGCAAAGGTAATTAGTTGGTTATTAAATTGTTAGTTATTTTTTGACTTTAACACATATTCAACAAAAAACACATTGAAAGAAGGTGTAAAATTTCACTATTCGTAATTTTAAGTCTATTTTATTAATTTTTATTTATAAAAAACTTCTTGTTGTCGTAATAAAATAGAAATCCGCTATGTTTCACGATGATTTTATGAAACGTAGCGGATTTTAATTTATAAATAGGGTTTACAATGTTCCCCTTAATGCTTGTTCTCGCTCGATACTTTCAAATAATGCTTTGAAATTTCCTGCTCCAAAACCTTTGGCACCCATTCTTTGAATGATTTCGAAAAATAAGGTTGGTCTATCTTCTAACGGTTTGGTGAAAATCTGCAACAAGTAGCCTTCTTCATCCGCATCAATCATAATTCCAAGTTTTTGAAGTTCGTTAATGTCTTCCTTAAATTTAGACATATGGTCTTTTAAACGTTCCGGAATGGCATCGTAATAGGCTTGCGGAGGCGTGCTCAAGAATTCAATTCCTCGTGAACGCATTTGGGCAACTGTGGAAATAATATCATCCGTTGCAACGGCAATGTGCTGCACACCCGGACCTTCATAAAAATCTAAATATTCTTCAATTTGCGATTTTTTCTTTCCTTCGGCCGGTTCGTTGATTGGGAATTTAATTCTGCCGTTTCCGTTGCTCATTACTTTACTCATCAAAGCCGAATATTCTGTCGTAATTTGCTTGTCGTCAAACGATAGAAAATTAACAAATCCCATCACCTCTTCATACCATTTTACCCACGTATTCATTTCGTTCCAACCCACATTACCCACCATGTGATCGATGTATTTCAAACCAACCGAAGTTGGATTGTAATCCGATTTCATTTCTTTATAACCCGGAAGAAAAGTTCCGTTATAATTTTTTCTTTCAACAAACATGTGAACCGTTTCTCCGTAAGTATAAATTCCGGCACGAACCACCTCGCCAAACTCATCTGTCTCAACAGTTGGTTCCATGAAAACTTTTGCTCCGCGTTTGGTTGTTTCTTCAAAAGCACTCCGAGCATCTTCTACCCAAAGAGCAACTATTTTTACACCGTCGCCGTGTTTTTTCACGTGCTCACCAATTGGAGAATCGCTTTTTAAGGCAGTGGTTAACACTAATCGAATTTTGTCTTGCTTCAAAACATAGGAAGCTCTGTCTCGAACGCCAGTTTCTAATCCGGCATATGCCAATGACTGAAATCCAAATGCTGTTTTGTAAAAATGAGCTGCTTGTTTGGCATTTCCAACATAAAACTCTACATAATCGGTGCCCATTAATGGAAGGAAATCTTGAGCTCCTTCAAATATTTTTTCTAATCCGTATTCTACTGATTTTATTTCTTGTGACATAATCTTTCTTTTTATTTATTAAACAATTACAACCACGATTGAAAGTACTTCTCATCCGCAACTTTCATCGCTTCATCCGTTACCATCAAGGGTTTAAATGTGTCAACCATTACGGCTAACTCTTTCGTTTCTGTTTTTCCGATGCTTCGTTCGTATGCTCCAGGGTGCGGTCCGTGTGGAATTCCGGCTGGGTGTAATGATATGTTACCGGGTTTTACATCGTTTCTACTCATAAAATCGCCATCGACGTAGTACAATACTTCATCACTATCAATATTGCTGTGATTATAGGGTGCCGGAATAGAAAGCGGATGATAATCATACAATCTCGGAACGAACGAACAAACCACAAACGCATCTGTTTCAAAGGTTTGATGAACCGGTGGCGGTTGATGAATTCTTCCGGTTATTGGTTCAAAATCGTGAATGGAAAATGCATACGGATAATTAAATCCATCGTAACCCACAACATCAAAAGGATGTGAAGCATAAACCATTTCGATGATTTCATCTTTCTTCTTTACTTTAATGATGAAATCACCCACTTCATCATGCGTTTCTAATTCGGTTGGACGACGTAAATCACGTTCGCAATAAGGCGAATGTTCTAACAATTGTCCGAACCAATTTCGGTAACGTTTGGGTGTGTAAATGGGCCGTCTTGATTCAACAATAAACAAACGATTGTCTTCGGTATCAAAGTCGATTTTATAAATAATTCCGCGTGGAATCAATAAATAATCACCGTATTTAAAATCGATATTTCCTAAAAGAGTGCGAAGTTTTCCGCTTCCTTTATGGATGAAAATCATTTCGTCTGAATCGGTATTCTTATAAAAATAATCTTGTGTTTTATTTTGTGGAGCGGCTAAAGTGATGTGACAATCGGAATTAGTCAACACAATTTTTCGACTTTCTAAATAATCTTTTTCCGGAGCAACATCAAAACCATGCAGTTTGAACGACTGCATATTATTAGATTTAGCAATGGTAGGAGCTACCGAATATTGTTTATGAATTTCTTTCACCTGCGTTGGTCTGTGCACGTGATACATATTGGAATACATTCCGTCAAAACCCACAGTACCAAACAATTGCTCATAATAAAGTTCGCCGTTTGGTTTTCGGAATTGTGTATGACGTTTGGGAGGAATTTCTCCTAATTTATGATAAAATGGCATTTTTTTGAATTTTAATTAAACATTTGATTAATTGTCACATTGACAAATTGCTGCATTGGCAAATTAATCCAAATCACTCCGGATTTCGTTTAATGAGGAATTGAAGATAATCTAATAATCCTGGCCAAAAAATAGTCATATCTAAATTAATTTTTGGTTTTAGTTCTGATTTTATTTACTGTTCACACCCATGATAATTCAGAGACCAAAAGCTACTAAAAAACCAAGAATTGCTATCATTTTTTAAATTTTTGCTAAAAATACTATACAAATATCGGAAAAAAATTGATACAATCCATAACCTTAAAACCAAAAACCTACACTAAACCAAGTGTGATGATCTTTTGTTTCGGGCGACCAACTGTGTTTTATTTCTATCGGACCAAAAATGGTTTCTAATCCGTAGCCAAAACCATAACCTGTGTAGGAAGGCTTGGTTAGCCATTCATCAGACTCAAATATTTTATCGCCAGCATTAGCAAAATTTGCATAGAAATTCACATGGTTTTTTCTGAAAATTTCATAATCCAATTGAAAGAGTGCTTTGACATAACTGTTTCCGGCAAAACTTAGAAAATCATAACCATAAAAAGGTTTAAAGTTATTTATGGGATAAAAGCCATAACCGCCAAATACGAAATTAAAGAATGGAACGGTTTGCTCGCCAATGGTTAGGCCTCCATCGGTTTGGATTAATAAAGTTGTGCGGTTAAATAACTTTTGAGCAATTCCAGCATCGGCTTTCAGAATAGTAAAATTGTTGAAAGTGTTGGTATAATTGGAAGAAAAAAGAAACGCTTGCACATCTCCGTTAAAAAACCAACCTTTTTTTGGAAAATATTTGTTGTCAAAAGAATCATATTTCAAATATCCGAAAGCACTTATATAATCACTGTTTTCAATAATTGGACTTCCGGTATTTAGGGTTTCCGATTTTAATTTAAGATGTTTATACTCCAAACCTCCGGCAACCATAAATTTTTGAATAAAAACCGTTTGCATATAAATTTGATTAGTAAAATCTGAGAAATCAACGTTGATGGAGTTTATATCTTCTGACGTAAATAGAACACCTTGACTAAAATCAGTCGTTACGTTTCGGTTAAAACCGGTAAATCTTGATTTGATTCCGAAACTCCAATAAAATCCGTTATCAACATAATAATCAAAATAATACCTGAAATTATCACCCAATACTAAATCGGCAGAAAGAATATCGTTTTTAAACAACATTTTCTTTTGGGTAAAATTGACTAAAATACCGCTTTTGAATAGACCGTCATAATGCAATCCGAATTTTAAAAAAGTTCGAGTTGGGTTTTCGGTTAAATTAAGGTTGATACGTTCACCAACCGGATCTTTTTCTATACTATAATTAATCGAACCAAAATTTTGCGTAGCATTCAAGTTTTCAATTCCTTGTTTCAAATCGGCATAACTAATTCTTGTTCCGGGTTTAAACCGAAGTTTTCCAACAATGTAAGATCGGGTATAATTTTCTAATTGAGTATGTGAAATGGTGGAAAT
The DNA here is from genome assembly GCF_023195775.1 of Flavobacterium azooxidireducens. Lineage (NCBI taxonomy): Bacteria > Pseudomonadati > Bacteroidota > Flavobacteriia > Flavobacteriales > Flavobacteriaceae > Flavobacterium > Flavobacterium azooxidireducens. The sequence continues at coordinate 1,629,111 of NZ_CP096205.1, read as the reverse complement.
GGTTAAACTATCATTTTCTGTCTTAGGCTTAAGTAATGCTTTTTTTGTATAGGAAGAGCTTAGCTTTTCTAGTTCAGACAAAACAGCCATGCCTGCTTCTTCTCCGTTTGAAATAATTTTTGCTCCCTTATCAAAAGAAATAACCGAATATTCTGAAACATCTGGGCGAATATAAATATCGGTCATTCTTTTTTTTCTGTTCATTTTTTTAATCATTTGGAGATTAGAAATTTGAACTAAAATCCGAGTGGCTTCCCGCAATGATTCTCTGTCTTTTAAATCATCTTGAACATCAACACCAATGATGATATCAGCTCCCATATTTCTGACTTCTTCGATGGGATAATTATTGATTACACCACCGTCAATCAAGTATTTCCCATCAATGATAACAGGAGAATACAAAGAAGGAAAAGCACCGCTGGCCATAATGGATTGTGCGAGAAAACCTTTGTCTAACAACACTTCTTCGCCCGTTTCAATATCGGTAGCAATGCATAAAAACGGAATGGGTAATTTGGTGAAATCTCGTTCGTGACGCACATTATGCGTGAGTCGAGTAACCATGTTGTAATTGTATAATCCTTTGGATAAAGCGGTTGGAATTCCAAGTTTGAATTTATCAAAAGGTAAAGAAAAAGCATACCGTTCGTCATTCGCTTTTTCGTAGAAATTTTTGGATGATCTTGGAATGAAATCCTGAATAACCGCATCATAATCGGTATTACTGAAAATACTATCCAGCTGAGTTGCGGTGTAGCCGGAAGCATATAATCCACCTATGATGGCTCCCATACTGGTTCCGCCGATGTAGTCGATTTTTACGCCTGCTTTTTCAATGACTTTTAAAACACCAATGTGAGCCAATCCTTTTGCTCCGCCACCACTTAAAACCAAACCGATTTTGGGTTGTTTTGGGATAGAATCTTGTGCGAAAAGCGTAGTTGGTACTAGGCAAAGGTTCATGGTTAACAAACACAAAAGACCAATCCTTCCTAGCCCCGATAGAGCCGATATCCTCGTAACGAAGTGAAGAGATATAGGCGAAAGCGGGAAAATGGAAACCAAAAAGGCGGGAACGATTCGCTTCAAATTGTATTGAGTTAGATTTTATTTTTGTAAAATTCGTGAATTTTTTTTGCTTTTGATGTACCAACCACAACAGAAATTTCATTTTTGGTGGCTAATGCTAATCTTTTAACACTTTTGAAATGTTTTAGTAACGTAATCATGGTTTTTTCGCCGATGCCAGGAATGGTTTCGAGCGATGTTTGCAAAGCCGATTTGCTTCGTTTATCGCGATGATGCGTGATGCCAAATCGGTGAGCTTCGTTTCGTAATTGCTGTATAATTTTGAGTGTTTCGGATTTTTTATCTAGGTACAACGGCACGGAATCGCCCGGATAATATAGTTCTTCGAGCCGTTTGGCAATGCCAATTATGGCGATTTTTCCGCGTAAATTTAACGCATCTAAACTTTTGAGAGCCGATGACAATTGTCCTTTTCCACCGTCGATTATGATGAGTTGCGGCAGCGATTGTTGTTCGTCAAGCAGGCGTTTGTAGCGACGGTAAACGACTTCTTCCATCGAGGCAAAATCATCGGGACCTTCGACGGTTTTGATGTTGAAATGGCGGTAGTCTTTTTTGCTGGGTTTGCCATCCTTAAAAACCACGCAAGCCGCCACAGGATTGGTTCCTTGAATGTTTGAGTTGTCAAAACATTCAATGTGACGCGGTTCGACCGAAAGACGTAAATCTTTTTGCATTTGAGCCATAATTCGGTTGGTATGCCTTTCCGGATCTACGATTTGAATTTGTTTTAACTGCTCCAAACGATGGTATTTGGCGTTACGTTGCGAGAGTTCGAGTATTTGTTTTTTGTCGCCCAATTGCGGAACGGTGATTTTAATTTTGTCGCCAAAATCGAGTTCAAACGGTAAAATTATTTCTTTGGATGTGAGATGGAAACGTTCGCGAAGTTCTACAACTGCGAGTTCAAGAAGTTCTTCATCAGATTCATCCAATTTCTTTTTGAGTTCGAGTGTGTGCGAACGAATGATGGCTCCGTGAGCAATTTGAAGAAAATTGACATACGCCATAGTTTCATCGGAAACAATTGAAAACACATCGATATTGGATAATTTTGGGTTGAGAATGGTGGACTTGGCTTGGTAATTTTCTAAAACTTCTATTTTTTCTTTGATTTTTTGAGCTTCTTCAAATTGCATTTCGGCGGCAAAAGCGTTCATTTTTTGTTTGAAATCTTTTAGACTTTCTTTGAAGTTTCCTTTTAAAATTTCGCGGATGGCATCCACGTGTTTTTGATAATTTTCGAGTGTTTCCAATCCTTCACACGGACCTTTGCAATTGCCGATGTGGTATTCTAAACAGACTTTGTATTTGTGGTTTTGGATGTTTTGTTCATTTAAATCGTAATTGCACGTTCTCAACGGATACAATTCTTTGATTAAATCCAAAAGCGTATTGACGATTTTGAAATTGGTATAAGGGCCAAAATATTCAGAGCCGTCTTTGATCATTTTTCGAGTGGGGAAAATGCGTGAAAATGGTTCTTTTTTGATGCAAATCCACGGATAGGTTTTGTCGTCCTTGAGGTTGATGTTGTATCGAGGTTGTAATTTTTTAATCAAGTTATTTTCGAGCAAAAGTGCATCTTGCTCAGACAAAACGACTATGTGCTTGATTTCGACAATTTTTTTGACTAAAACGGCTGTTTTGTAATTCTCATGCGACTTAGTAAAATAGGAAGTAACTCTTTTTTTGAGGTTTTTTGCTTTTCCAACATACAAAATCTTTCCTTCTTTGTCATAATACTGATAGACTCCCGGACCGTCGGGAAGGGTTTGAAGTTGGAGTTCTAAAGAATTAGTCTGCATTGTACAAATATATTAGTAAAAAAAGGAGCGTGCAATAGTTCGCCAACTAACATTTATCATATTTCCTTTCTGCGAAACCCCTTAGTTTTGCCGAAATAGTGATTATGAATTATTGGAAAAAATATACACATCAGGAACGGTTGAACCGAATTCAAATGGCTTTGGAAGAAAACGTGAACTTTTCAAAAGATATTTCGTTGGGTTTTCCAGCTTCAAAATTAGACGGGAAAGTGTTTTATGACGATGCTCCTTTTCTGAAAGAAGCTCCAACTTTGCAAACGTTTGTGGCCAATCCAAACCACATTGGCTGTCACACGTTAGGTGATTCTGAAAGTGTTTTCAGCGGCACACAACAATTGGAACGGGAAGTATTAGAGGCTTTGGCCATTGATGTTTTTAAATCAAAACCCAATGCGTTTGACGGCTATATTTCACCCGGTGGAACCGAAGCAAACATTCAAGCTTTGTGGATGTATCGAAATTATTTTCAACATGAATGCAATGCAAATTTGAACGAAATTGCCATCATTTCTTCAGAAGACACGCACTATTCTATCCCGAAAGGAGCCAATTTATTGCAATTGGATTGGTTAAAAATTCCGGTTGATTTTAATACTCGTGAAATTGACAAGAAGGCTTTGCAAACTATTTTAGAAAGAGCTCATCTAAATGGCAAAAAACACTTTATTGTAGTATCAAATATGGGAACAACTATGTTTGGTTCTGTTGATAATCCCAATGATTATATTACTGTTTTAAACGAGTTGAAATTATCATTCAAATTGCATGTGGATGGAGCTTATGGCGGATTTGTTTATCCGTTTAGCAATCCGGATTCGATTATAAATTTTGCCAACCCTGATATTAGTTCCATCACAATTGATGCTCATAAAATGCTTCAAGCTCCGTATGGAACCGGTATTTTTATTTGCCGAAAAGACCTCATTCATCATGTCCTTACACGAGAAGCTGAATATGTGGAAGGAATGGATGTAACACTTTGCGGAAGCCGTTCAGGAGCCAATGCTATTGCTGTGTGGATGATTCTTTCTACGTATGGTCCGCATGGTTGGTTTGAAAAAGTAAGTACCTTGCAAGGACGAACCGATTTTTTATGCCGAGAACTAGATAAAATAGGCGTCAACTACTTTAGAGAACCGTTTATGAATATTGTTACCATTCATGCCGAATATATCTCTAAAGAAATTGCCAATCGTTTTAAACTCGTGCCGCAATCGCATTTGAATGATAATAAATGGTATAAAATTGTGGTGATGAATCATGTGGAACCCGAACATTTAATTACATTTATAGTCGAATTGAAAGCTTCGGTTTATGCATAAAAAAGAACTTCGGTTACATTACAAATCACTTAGAGCTGCTCTTTCTGAACAAGAAATTGAAGAAAAAAGTATGGCTATTGCCAACCAATTGCTTCGTTTGAATTGTTGGGATAAAACCTATTATCATTTGTTCTTAACGATTGAAGAATTGAAAGAAGTTGATACTGAATTTATTCTGCAAATTTTAGCCGGAAAAGACAAAGAAATTGTGATTGCAAAAAGTGATTTTGAAACCCGAAAAATGACGCATTTTTTGTTGACGGATAATACCAAAATCAAAAAAAACGAATACAATATTCCTGAACCGATGAATGGTTTGGAAGTTCCTGTTTCTATGATTGAAGTGGTTTTTGTGCCACTTTTAGCTTTTAATTTACAAGGACATCGTGTTGGATATGGAAAGGGATTTTATGATCAATTTTTAGCTGAATGTAATCCCGAAACCATCAAAATTGGGTTATCTTTTTTTGAAGCGGAAGAGAAAATCGAGGATGTTTTTGAATCGGATATTCCGCTGAATTATTGCGTTACGCCTTCAAAAATTTATCAATTTAATTAAGCAGAAATTTCATTGTTTGATACAACTTCTTCTTTTTCAGTTGTGCCAAAAGCTCTTTTGTTGAAAACAATTAAAATTCCAACTCCGGTAGAAATCGCCATATCAGCAATGTTAAATATGGCATTAAAAAAGGTAAAGTAATTTCCTCCAACAAACGGAATCCATTCCGGTAGTGTACCTTTCCAGATTGGGAAATAAAGCATGTCGACTACTTTTCCGTGAAACCAAGTACCATAAGGATTGTCTGAAAACAAAGTTGAAGCGGCATAATGACTGTCATTAAAAATTACGCCATAAAAAACACTGTCGATGATGTTTCCAAAAGCTCCGGCAAGAATTAGTGCAACGGCAACAATTAAGTAGTTTGAACTGTGTTTTTTTACACTATCCCATAACCAATAACCAATACCAAAAACAGCTACAATTCGGAATAAAGTTAAGAATAACTTTCCGTGATCGCCCGGAATTTTGGTTCCCCAAGCCATGCCTTCATTTTCGATAAAATGAATTCGGAACCAATCGAAAACTTTAATTTCTTCACCTAAAACAAAATTGGTTTTGATATATAGTTTAGATATCTGATCAACTAATAAGATGATTATGACGATCAAATAGGCTTTCTTTAAAGACATTCTTAAGATTTTATGCTGCAAAAATAGCAATATTCTCAAACAAAAAAGGAAATATCCGATAACGGCTAAAACTTTAAATAATTTTTAGCATTTCACGCAACCTTTTACAATTTTTACATCTTTCATTTATCTAAATGTATTTACATTTGTTTAACCTAACCAAACTGATAATGAAAACATTAAAACTTTTTTTGCTCCTCTTTACAGCTACCTTTTTTGTTAGCTGTAACGAAGATGATGCTTCCTCAACAGATACTGCAAAATTTGCGGTTCCTGTGATTAAATCCGTGCAAGAACTTCGAACTTCGATTTCAGTGACCGGTGCCAAACAAACCGATTCAGACGGTAAAATTTACATTGCTCAAAACTTGTTATTTTATATTGCTCAGGAATCGGGTATTCATATTTTTGATAATTCTAATCCGGCGAGTCCGCAAAATATCGCCTTTATTAACCTTGGTGGAGTTCACGATATATCGGTAAAAGGAAATTATTTATTTGCTGATAATTTTATGGATTTAGTCGTTTTTGATTTATCGAATATATCCAATATTACACAAGTTCAAACGGTTGAAAATGTGTTTGATTTTTATCCTGTTTTTCCTGATGAAGCTGAATTTTTGGATTATGAAATTTATCCCGGAGTTGGTGAAATTATGATTGGTTTTACCATTGAAACCAGAAGCAGACCGAGAAATCAGGATTTAGGCATATTTAATGATGCGTTAGGAAATTTTGAAAGTGCTGCAGGAAATGCCGTTGGAACAGGTGGTTCGTTTGCTAAGTTTCAAATTAATAATAATGCATTGTACACGGTTGAAGCTTATTCGTTAAACGTATTTAATATCACTAATCCAACCAATACTTTTTTTGATAAAGAAGTTTATATGAATGAATGGCTTGGAGGCGGTGTTTTTGAAACGTTATTCAAACAGAAGGATTTTCTTTTCGTTGGATCAACTAACGGAATGTACATTGTAAATGCGGTTGATGAGTTTAACCCTTATTTTGTGTCCGGTTTTGCTCACGCAACAGCTTGTGATCCGGTAGTGGTTTTTGGTAATACGGCATATATTACTGTTCGTGGTGGCTCAAACTGTGGTTCAATTGAAGACCAAGTTAACATAATTGATATTACCAATATTCAAAATCCAACCTTAATTTCAACTTATTTATTGAATCAACCTTACGGATTGGGAATAAAAGATGATATTTTGTATGTGTGTGCCGATGGAAATTTGAATGTTTTTGATGCTACAAATTCAGCCGAATTAACTTTAGAAAACACCTACGAAGACGAAGTGAAAGATGTGATTGCTTTAGATACGCATTTAATTGCAGTTGGAATCAATAAAATCATCCAATATAATTATGGAGAAAATCATACGTTAGAAGTGATTAGTGTGGTGAATTTTTAATTCTAACTTTATTATACAAAAAGAGATAACCCAAAAAGTTATCTCTTTTTTAATGTACTATTTTCACCTTCAAATCTCAGCTACATAGCAACTCAGTTACTCAGCAACTCAGCTCATTTTATCGCTGCATATTTTTTGCTTCAATACTCATCGTAGCATGTGGAACCAATTTCAAACGTTCTTTTGAAATTAATTTACCCGTTACTTTGCAAACGCCATACGTTTTGTTTTCTACTCTGAAAAGAGCATTCTTTAAATCGCGGATAAATTTTTCTTGACGAATGGCTAATTGTGAGTTGGCTTCTTTACTCATTGTTTCGCTACCTTCTTCGAATGCTTTGAATGTTGGCGATGTATCATCGGTTCCATTATTCAAATCATTCATATAGGCACTTTTGATTAGTTCCAAATCGTTTTGAGCTTTCTCAATTTTTTTTAGGATAATTTCTTTGAACTCAGCCAAATCGGCTTCTGAGAATCGTACTACTTCATCTGTCATATTAAACTATTTTGAAATTATTATTAGTGTTTTTATATCATCAAACTCAATTTCCGTACCATTTTCGAGATGGTCTTCAAAAACGAGCAATTCGGTTAACGTTTCGGACTTTATATACGTTTCATTTGCGATTATGGCTTCCTCTAAAACACCATTTCTCATCAATTGAACTTTTATTTTATCAGTAACTTCAAAACCACTGTCCTTTCTAAGGTTTTGAATGCGATTGACTAACTCTCTGGCAATCCCTTCTTTTCGCAATTCATCGGTGATAGTGATGTCTAAAGCAACCGTAATTCCGTTTGCATTGGCAACCAACCAACCCGGGATGTCTTGTGAAGAAATTTCCACATCATCTTGTGTTAAAGTTATTGAATTTCCCGAAATAACAAGCGTACAGCTACCTTCTCGATCTAATTCATTAATTTGCTCCTGCGAAAATCCTTGTATCTCTTTGGCAATCAACCCCATATCTTTTCCGAAACGAGGGCCTAAAGCTTTAAAATTAGGCTTGATTTGCTTTACTAAAACTCCGGAAGCATCATCCAATAACACCACTTCTTTTACGTTTACTTCAGCTTTTATCAGGTCTGAAACTGCTTCAATTTCTGCCCGCTGATTTTTGTCAAGTATCGGAATCATTACCTTTTGCAACGGTTGACGTACCTTAATCATCTCCTTCTTACGAAGTGATAAAACCAACGACGAAACCGTTTGTGCTTTCATCATTTTACTCTCCAACGATTTATCAACATATTTTTCAACATAATTCGGAAAATCGGCCAAATGTACGCTGTCAAAATTTTCTGAATGTGTTGCCTGTGTTAAATCTCTGTAAAGCCTATCCATAAAGAAAGGAGCAATTGGAGCTGATAATTTAGCAACCGTGATTAAACACGTGTATAACGTTTGATACGCCGCAATTTTATCGGTACCGTATTCGCCTTTCCAAAATCTTCTTCGGCATAAACGAACGTACCAGTTACTTAAATTCTCCTGAACAAAGTCGGAAATTGCTCTCGCAGCTCTCGTAGGTTCGTAATCTGCATAACTTTCATCCACTAATTGAACTAATGTTTGCAATTCAGATAAAATCCAACGGTCAATTTCAGGTCTTTCAGTAAGCGGAACTTCTTCTTCTTTATACGTGAATCCATCTATATTCGCATACAACGAAAAGAATGAATAGGTATTATATAATGTGCCGAAAAACTTTCGTCTAACTTCCGCAACACCTTCAATATCAAATTTTAAATTATCCCACGGATTCGCATTGGCAATCATATACCAACGTGTGGCATCCGGACCGTATTCTGCTAACGTGGTAAACGGATCAACGGCGTTTCCGAGACGTTTGGACATTTTTTGTCCGTTTTTGTCTAAAACTAATCCGTTAGAAACCACATTTTTATAGGCAACTTTATCAAAGACCAAGGTTCCGATGGCGTGTAAAGTATAAAACCATCCACGCGTTTGATCGACTCCTTCGGCAATAAAATCGGCCGGGAAATCTTTCCCTTCATCAATTTTTTCTTTGTTTTCAAAAGGATAATGCCATTGAGCATACGGCATCGCACCAGAGTCGAACCAAACATCAATTAAATCGGCTTCCCGTTTCATCGGTTTTCCGGATTTGGAAACTAATGTGATGGCATCGACCACATTTTTATGCAAATCAACTAAATCATAGTTTTCTTCGCTCATATTGCCGATTTCAAAACCTTTGAACGGATTTTCCTTTTGGAAACCTGCTTCAACCGATTTTTCAATGGCGTGGTATAATTCTTCCACCGAACCAATTAAAACTTCTTCCGTTTTGTCTTCTGTACGCCAAATTGGTAACGGAATTCCCCAATACCGTGAACGGGATAAATTCCAGTCGTTGGCGTTTTTTAACCAGTTTCCGAAACGACCTTCGCCGGTTGCTTTTGGCTTCCAGTTGATGGTATCGTTCAAATCGAACATTCTGTCTTTGATTTTGGTTACTTTGATGAACCAAGAATCTAACGGATAATATAACAACGGTTCATCAGTTCGCCAACTGTGCGGATAACTGTGAACGTATTTTTCAACTTTAAATGCTTTATTTTCCTCTTTTAGTTGAATAGCAATTTCAACATCGGCAGAACGTTCCGGTGCTTGTCCGGCATCATAATATTCATTTTTAACGTATTTACCGGATAAATCACCTAAACCTTGGATGAATTTTCCTTGTAAATCAACTAAAGGAACTGGATTACCGTTTTCATCCAACACTAACATTGGCGGAACTTCCGGTGTAGCTTCTTTGGCCACTTTCGCATCATCGGCACCAAAAGTCGGAGCGGTGTGTACGATTCCGGTACCATCTTCAGTTGTAACAAAATCACCTGAAATCACTCTGAAAGCATTTTCAGGATTTTGATGAGGTAGTACCAATGACATTAATTGTTCGTAACGAATTCCGACTAAATCTGAACCTTTGCATTCGGTTAAAATTTGGTAGGGAATATTTTTATCACCTTCTTTGAAATTTTCAAAATCAGAAGTTTCTGTTGAAACAAAAAATCCTTTTCCGAATTGTTTTCCAACTAAATTTTTAGCTAGAATAACGTTTGTCGGTTGATAAGTATATTGATTAAAAGTCTTTACTAAAACATAGTCAATTTTTGGTCCAACCGTCAACGCTGTATTACTCGGTAACGTCCAAGGTGTAGTCGTCCAAGCTAAAATATGAATATCCCCAAAACCTTGTAAAAACTTAGGTAACGTTTCCGGTTTTGTTTTGAATTGTGCCACAACCGTTGTATCAGTCACATCTCTATAACTTCCGGGTTGATTAACTTCGTGCGAAGATAAACCTGTTCCTGCTTTTGGCGAATACGGTTGAATGGTGTACCCTTTATACAACAAATCTTTATCATAAATCTGTTTCAACAACCACCAAACCGATTCCATATATTTGGATTTATAAGTCACATACGGATCTTCCATATCCACCCAATAACCCATTTTTTCGGTTAGGTCGTTCCACACGTCGGTGTAACGCATAACGGTTTTTTTACACGCTTCGTTGTATTCTTCAATCGAAATTGTTTTTCCGATGTCTTCTTTGGTAATGCCTAATTCTTTTTCAGTTCCTAATTCTACAGGCAAACCGTGGGTGTCCCAACCGGCTTTACGTTTTACTTGAAAGCCTTTTTGGGTTTTATAACGGCAAAAAATATCTTTAATCGCACGAGCCATCACGTGGTGGATTCCAGGCAAACCGTTGGCCGAAGGAGGCCCTTCAAAAAACACATACGGTTGTTGCCCTTCACGGGTGGTGATGCTTTGTTCAAAAATGTGGTTTTCTTTCCAATACTTCAGTACTTCCGATGCCACAGTTGGCAAGTCAAGTCCTTTGTATTCAGCGAATTTCGTACTCATGTTTTCTCGTTCTAAAAAATCAATTTGCGAAAGTAATGATTTTTGGGATAATATGGTAATATAATGTGGCAATGAGTCAATGAGTCAATGTGTCAATTGGTTGATGAGTCAATTGTATGTGCTTAGAGATTATAATTTGATGTTGAAATGACTGCTAAATTTGAAGTTGTAAATCCTCTTCAATCGATTATAGCGAAACTATCAAAATCCGTGAAAATCTGTTTTATCCGTGTGCCATTAAAAAAGCTCTAGAATCCTCACCCCAACCCCTCTCCAAAGGAGAGGGGAGGCGAGATGTTGAAATCTCTGCTAAATTTGCAATTATAAATCCTCTTCAATCAATTATAGCCAAGCTATCCAATCTGTGAAAATCTGTTTAATCCGCCCCGATAGATTCTGTGTTGATTTCCAAAATAAAATCTAAATTTTTATTAGTTTTGTTTTTCAAGACAGTCTCTGAACTAGTCTCTATAGCGTGTTTAAACCATTTGTGTTTGCACGCTATTTTTTGTTATATATTCTTTATCGTAAACTGTTTCATTTTTGAATAAAATATAGATTAGTTCGAGTAACTTTCTTTGAACTGCTACCAAAGCTTTCATTTTAATACCGTGTTTAGACACTAATCTTGCGTAAACACTTTTAAAATTTTCATCCCATTTTACAGCACTTAATGCTGGTAAATGCAATGATTTTCTTAAAAACCTATTTCCTTTCTTGGATATTCTTGGCTTCCCCTTTACTGAGGTTCCTGATTGCTTTTCTTTTACATCCAGTCCTGCATAACTAGTTAGCTGAGATTTGTTTCTTATTAATTCAAAACCGTTTGTTTCCGCTAAAACTGTCACTGCGGTTAATTCACCAACACCAGGTATTGATGTAACTCTTTTGATGATATTGGACACTTGAAGATCAGCTTTTGTAATTTCGTTGATTTCTTTTTTTATTTCTTTTTCTTGTAAATTCAATAATACTATTCTCTTTTTCATCCTATCAAGACTTCGTTCATTTGGCATAGCTTCTACACTTTCAGCATGTATTTGGTTTTTAATATTACTCCTCTCTTGAACAATTTGCTCTCTTTCACGGGTAAGCTGTTGTAGCTCCCTGTAAATGCTTTTAGGCTTTGTCCATCGATCTAATTTTCGCTCTAATCCAAATTGTGCAATTGCTTGCGAACAACTCTTATCGGTTACTGTTTTTTGTTCTAAGGTTCGTATGTAATTACTAATCTTATTGGGTAATACAATACTTACCTCACAACCGTTATCGACTAAATGATATGCAAACTTTTGATGATAAACTCCGGTTGCTTCCATAACGTAACGTATGGGAAGCTCTTTATCTATTTGCTTATTTACCCATTCAACCAATGATTTAATTCCAGAATCACTGTTTTTAAAAACTTTGTAACTAAATAACTCAATGTTGAAATCTTCATATATACGGCCTAAAGTAATGACTAATTCCTTTTGAGCAACATCAATTCCTGCGACTTGTTTTAATAATTTTTTAATCATTTTTTTAATATTAGTAATTGATAAAGTGATGTATCTTCCTTCGTCTTTTCTCCTAGTTGGATATTCAAGATATTAAGCAATACTCAATTCTTTACATTCTGTTCAAACTCTAAAAGATAAAAAAGAAAGAGGTAATATCTATCGAACAATATACTTCAAGAGTTATTTAGCCATCGGTATACTCTCTTTCTTTTCACTTTATTTCTTCAAATTTATAATATCAACTTTATTTTGCAAACATAGGAGCTATCGGGATCCGTGTGCCATTAAAAAGCGAAGCTACTTTGTGACCTTTGCGGTTAAAATTACTTAAACAGGTTAAAATTCATAGTAATTCGAAAGGAAAAGAAGTATTCTTCAGGTAATTATACCTTTAAATGGTAATTATACAATTAATAATCAATGAATTGTAATCATATAGATAAAATATAGTCGACCTTTGTTAGGAATAATACTGTAAGTCAACAAAAAAATTATTCGAAATAAGATGAAAAAACCGAATGACAATTTAGAATTAGAAAAAGCCAAAATTCATATTGTAGTAGAGATTGTCGAATATATGAAAAATGCCGTGGTGAGCAGAACAATTATAAAAAAACAACGGGAAATGTAACGGTTTCTTCCTTTGATGCCGGAGAAGAATTAGATGAAAAGACATCTCCTTTTGATATGTATATTCAAATCATTGATGGTGTTGCTGAATTAACATTAGAGAACAAAAAACTAAAGTTAAAATTAGGTGACGGAATTGTAATACCTGCTCATTCAAAACATCATTTCAATGCCAATGAACAATTTAAAATGATATCAACCGTAATAAAAAGTGGTTATGAAGATTAAATGAAAATACTTAACAACGACCCTAATGTTGATAAAAACCAAGCAGTTATGATTCTATATATTAAATATATGGTTAGTCTTCGTTGCAAAATGGTGGTTAAAGAAGAATTGAAGAAATTGAACTTAGATTTTCTTAACATTGATTTAGGAGTGGTTGAAGTTTTGGGAGAGATATCATCTAAAAAACTTGAGAAATTAAGAGAAAACCTATCCACTTCAGGATTAGAATTATTGGATGACAAAAGAGCCATATTAATCGAAAGAATTAAAAATGTAATTGTGGAGATGGTACACTATACAGATGAAATTCCGAAAGTGAATTATTCTGAATATATTAGTGAAAAACTGAATCACGATTATACGTATTTGTCAAATATTTTTTCGGAGGTTAGAGGAATTACAATTCAGCACTACATTATTATGCACAAAATTGAGCGTGTAAAAGAATTATTGTTGTATGATGAACTAAATTTAACCGAAATCGCTTTTATGTTAAACTACAGCAGTGTTGCCCATTTGTCCAACCAATTCAAAAAAATCACGGGACTTTCTCCTTCCTATTTCAAGCAATTGAAACAAAAGAGAAATGAAAATTTGGAGAATATTTAAGTTTATTAAAAAATAGAAAAACATCCTTGATTGGGTGTTTTTTTGTTTTTATAAAAGATTATTTTTATTTTACTAATAATAAATTCGTGGAAATCTTTTAAATCCGTTTAATCCGTGTTCCATTAAAAAGCTTTTAATCCTCACCCCCAACCCCTCTCCAAAGGAGAGGGGAGCCGAGACGTTGAAATGACTGCTAATTTTGCAGTTATAAATCCGTGAAAATCTATTACCACGAAGTTGTCAAATCTGTGGAAATCTGTGGAAATCTTTTAAATCCGTGTTCCATTAAAAAGCGAAACTTCTTTGTGTTCTTTACGTTTAAAACCTCAGCTACTCAGCAACTCATCAAGAAAAAACCTCCCCCAACACCTCCAACGACTTCGGCCGTTTAAACCCATCCAAATGAAACGCATAATAATCCAACAGAATTTTAAGCAAAACCTGTCGTTCCGCAGCCACAAAGCATTTTGATTCGCTGTTAAACTTTAATTCAATCAATTTCTTAAATAAAATTGTTTCGTGTTCCGAAAGGCAACTGATGCCGTGATAGTTCGTAAAAACTCCTTCCGTTAATTCAAAAAAAGAAGAATTTGACTGAGAAACATCCGGATAAAAACCTAAAAAGCGAGTCATTCCCAACAATAAAATTAAGTGAAAATTGACCACTTCGTCGTGGCTGTCCAACCAAAGCAAAGCCGTTTCTAAATAATCAAAAAAGGCTTCATTTTTTTCCTCTTCTTTGATGCAATGATGCAAAACTTCCGACAGAAAAAGAGCCATCGAACTTTTGACAATATCATTATGCAAACTCACAAACGGCTGACTTATGCGGATTTCCTTGAAGTACTCTAACTTTCCTTGATTCTTATGCGTCGCCTCAATTTCCAACAACGTTAACGGCTGAAAATACCCGATCTTCTGCTGACTCTTGCGAGCTGAAAAAGCATTAGGCACAAAATAACTCTTTAAACCATCTGTTCGCGTCAAGCACTTCACTATCAGGGATTTTTCCTGATACTTTAACGCTGAAATCACAATGGCTTTGGTTTTGACTTGCATACCGTAAAAGTAAACGTTACAAACTAGGTTTCCAAAAGTCTTTTATCACGCCACCCGAAAAAATCACGCCGAAAAGAGAACCAAAAAATTCTGTGTCTTCTGTGCTTTCTGTGAGAAAGAAAATACCGGAGGTATCCAATCCGTGAAAATCTAAATATAGCGTAGCTATCAATCTGTGAAAATCCGTTTCATCAGTGTCATCCGTGTTCCATTAAAAATCGAAGCGTCTTTGTGCCCTTTGCGAATTCCTTTGCGGTTCAAAAACTCAGCAACTCAGTACCTCAGCAACTCAGCCCCTTCATTACCGAAACATCACCAAAACATTACCCCATAACCTTCCAGAAACAAACCTCCAAAACCATTTAAACATTCCTTATTCTTAAATTAAAATTGAAATAACAACTTAGATTGAATTTTGTGAAAATTAATCTAATCTAAAAACAATGTTCAAAAACTACAAAACCAAAGGACTTTTATTCCTTTTAATGCTAGTGATGCACGCCACATCTTGGGGTCAATCACTCGTTCATTACTGGAATTTCAACAACAACACGTCTGTTGAAACCTTAACCACACCGTCGCAATCGTTTGTTACAGGTGCTGCTATTACCGCTATTGCCGGCGGAATCAGTGAAATTAATTTAGGAGGAACCGGTCAAGATTTTGACGTGGAAAACCTGAATGCCAGAAACGGAGATGTTGCCGGAACACATTTACGTTTTAACGACCCAATCGGGGGTCAGTTACAATTTGATTTACCAACAACAGGTTTCGAAAATGTTATCATCAAATTTGCAACCAGACGCTCGGGTTCGGGTGCAGGTTCGCAACTTTGGTCGTATACTGTTGATGGAACCAATTACCTTCCTTTTACTGCCATCTACCCAATTAGCGGAAATCCTGTTTTAGAAACGTTAGATTTTTCAGCGATTGAGGGAGTAAATAACAATGCTAACTTTAAATTAAGAGTGGCTTTCGAACAAGGAACAGGCGGAACAGTTGGAAACAACCGTTTTGATAATTTTACACTTGAAGGAGATGTTATTCCGGTTCCGGTTTTAATTCATTATTGGAATTTTAATGATAATTCATCGATTTCTACCTTGACAACTCCATCACAATCATTTGTAACAGGAGCAGCTATCACAGCTATTGCCGGTGGAATTAGCCAAATCAATTTAGGTGGCACGGGTCAGAATTTTGATGTTGAAAATTTAAACGCCAGAAATGGTGATGTAGCGGGAACGCACTTACGTTTTAACGACCCAATTGGTGGTCAATTGCAATTTGATTTACCAACTACAGGATATGAAAATATCATCATTCAATTTGCTACTCGTCGTTCCGGTTCAGGAGCGGGGACGCAATTGTGGAGTTATTCAATTGATGGAACTACGTATATTCCTTTCACAGCCATTTTACCAAACGATGGTAATCCGGTTTTAGAAGCGTTGGATTTTACTTCAATTGCTGCCGTGAATAACAACGCGAACTTTAAATTAAGAGTTGCTTTTGAACAAGCTCCCGGTGGAGCTGTTGGAAATAACCGTTTTGATAATTTTACAGTGGATGGAAATGCCATTGGCGGTGGCGATGCCATTGCTCCGGTGGTGACATTTTCTCCAATGAATAATACAACAAACGTAGCGATTACTGTAAATCCTACCATTTCTTTTAATGAAAATGTACGTTTAGTAAATAACGATCCGATTACGAATGAAAATGCAGCTTCTTTAGTAGAATTGCGTTTGAACAATGATGCAGGAACGCTTGTCCCTTTTACAACTACATTTGAAAACAATACCATCACTATTATTCCATCGGCTGATTTAGAGAATAATCAAACCTATTATGTGGCTTTGTTACCAAATACAGTGGAAGATTTCAGTGATAATGCGGTAGTTGTTTCTGCTTCAAGTACATTCAGCACGATTTCAGTGCAAACACAATTTCAAGCCGGAGACTTAGTAGTTGTGGCTTATCGTATGAATGCCACCGCTACCGAAGACGAAGTAGCGTTATTAAGTTTAGTTGATATCGAACCGGGAACGTTCATCAATTTAACCGATGCAAAATATACCAACAATGCCCAACCACAATGTGCCAACGGAATTGTTTGGACATTAGGTGCAGATGAATGTGTGCCTGCCGGATCAATCATCAGTATTCAAACGTCAGCATTACTTGCCAATGTTGGAACAGTAACAGGTTCTGGTTTCGGATTAAGTTCAAGTGGTGATCAAGTAATTGTTTACACAGGAACTGCCGCAGCACCAAACTACATCTCTGCGTTAAGTTCAAACGGATGGGTAGAATCAAATTCAACGTGTAGTGGAAGTCTTTCGATGATTCCAGCCGGATTAGTAGATGGAGTTTCTGCTTTAAATACAAGTACTGCACCTGGAAATGTTTCCGGAAATGCCGTGAATGCTTATTACAACGGAACACAATCAGGTACACCTTCTGAATTAAAAACAGCCATCTTAAATCCAAGTAATTGGGTTGCAATCGATGGTGGAACAGCTCCTCAAACGTGGCCAACTTTTAATTTCCCAAGTTCACTTCAAGTGACGAATGCGGTTGTGTTAACCAATACAACGATCGAAATAACGTTCAATCAACCGGTCAATGTAGCTTCTGCAGAAACTTTGGCGAATTATACAGGTGTTGCCAATTTGACTTCAGCAGTAGCTTCAAACAATATGGTAACGTTAACGTTTAGTACACCATTTGCTTCAGCAACAAATTACAGTTTAGTGATTGACAACGTTCAAAATGTAAACAATGCACCAATGGTTTGTCCGTTTACATTCAACTTTAGTTTCAATACAAGTGTGTCTTTTGCTTCTACTTTCATCAAAGTAAATGAAGGAGACGGAACGTTAAATTTCATAATCAACTTAGATAGCCCTTCGGTTTCTTCGGTAGATTTAGTAGTGAAAACAGCTCCATTCAGTACCGCTGATGCGAATGATTTTACGTTATCTACACAAACCTTAAACTTCAACGGAAGTAGTTCATTAACACAAACCATCGTTATTCCAATTATCGATGATTCGATGGAAGAACAACAAGCGGAATACTTTGTATTAAGTTTAGAAAATCCGGTTGGATTATCCATTACAGGAAATACTTTAGCTACGATTTATATTATCGATAATGATTTGGAAGCTCCAGTGCCTTCTCAACAAATCGAATTGAACTACATTGGAAGTTTTGACCCTTCCGGAGATAATACAAGTACGTGCGAAATCGTAGCTCACGATCCTGCCACGCAACGTTTGTTCACTACAAGTGCAATAGCCGGATTTTTAGATATTATTGATTTTAGTGATCCAACGAATTTATCAACCATTTCTTCTGTGGATATGAATCCGTATGGAGGTGTAACGAGTGTAGCGGTGAAAAACGGAATCGTTGCCGTAGCTTCGCCAAATGCCGATGAAACTGTAAATGGTACTGTTGTGTTTTTTGATACTAACGGAACATTCTTAAATCAAGTAACGGTTGGAGCATTGCCTGATATGGTTGTGTTTTCACCGGATGGAACAAAAGTGATGACTGCCAATGAAGGTCAGCCGAACTCCGATTACTCCATTGATCCGGAAGGTTCTGTGAGTATTATCGATATTTCAGGTGGAATTGCAGGTTTAACGCAAGCCAATGCCACTACTTTATTATTCACTGAATTCAATGCTCAAGAAGCAACTTTAATCGCTTCGGGCGTGAGAAAATTAAAATTAACCAGTACGTTATCGCAAGATTTTGAACCGGAATTTGTGACCATCAGCAGCGACAGTCAAAAAGCTTGGGTAACCCTACAAGAAAACAATGCGATTGCCGAAATCAATTTAACCAACAACACGATTTCGTCTGTTTGGGCCTTAGGAACAAAAGATATGAGCTTACCGGGTAATGGTTTTGATGCTTCGGATAACAACAACGAAGTATTGATTGCCAACTGGCCGGTACAAGCCTTTTTCATTCCGGATGCAATGGCTAATTTCACTGTAAACGGAACTACGTATATCGTAACAGCCAATGAAGGTGACGAAAAAGAATACAGTGGTTTTGAAGAAAGAACAACGGTTGGTGCTACAAGTTATCAATTGGATGAAACCAATTTCCCAAATGCTGCGATGTTGAAACTATCGTATAACTTAGGTCGTTTTAGAGTATCTAACTTAAACGGAAACTTGGATGCTGATGCTCAATTTGAAGAAATCAATGCAGTAGGAACACGTTCGTTCTCTATTTTTAACACGACTACGCAAGAAATTGTGTATGACAGTGGTGATGATTTTGAACGCTACACAGCAGCCAACTATCCAACAATTTTTAATGCCGACCACGAAAGCAATACGCCAAAAGTAAGAAGTCGTGCCAAAGGACCGGAGCCGGAAGGAATTACCGTGGCTACCATTGCCGACCAAACTTTTGCTTTTATCGGTTTGGAACGTATTGGAGGAGTAATGGTGTACAACATCACCGACCCAACTAACCCAACCTTTGTGGATTATAAAAACACACGAAGTACCTCAGCATATGCCGGTGACCACGGTGCAGAAGGAATCATTTACATTGACCCAGCGGATAGCCCAACCGATACCGGATATATTTTAATATCGAATGAAATCAGTGGAACGCTTACTATTTTTGAAGTAGATGCTTCTACGCTTTCTACACCGGATTATGTGAACAATAACCCAAAAACGTTTGTGGTTTTCCCAAATCCTTCCGCTACCGGAATGGTGTATTTTAACCGTGTGGCCGACATCCAATTGTTTGACAACACCGGAAAATTAATTTACCAAGCCCAAAACGCACAAACCTTGGATACCTCATCCCTAAGCAGTGGTTTATATTTTGTAAAAACTGCCGAAGGCATTGTAACCAAGCTACTCGTAAAATAATAAACCCGCCTTTTTTCATCTTTCTGAATGTTAAAACCCTCTGAAATGGAGGGTTTTTTTGTTTAATTGTCTTGTCCTGAAAAAAGTTGACTAAAAACTAAATATTCTCTCTTTAATTCATAAAAAAATAAATTCCTACATTAGCCATTCCAATAAACCTTTGTATTTATGAAAAACAAATATGTTGACTTTATATCCGACCAACATTTTTTAGAATGTGTAGCCAACCTACATAAAGCATACACCAAAGCGAAAAACAATTTAACAAAGAGGAATTTTTATAGTAACAAGGTAGATACCATCAAATTAACTTTCGATTCCAAATTCAATGAGATTGATGAAGAAAGTTTAATAAAAGGAGAAATCCTCAGACAAATTGACAAGTCTATCAATAATTCAATTGGTACATTCCACGAACAAATTTTAGGCGGAATAAAAGGTTTTGAAGTTGGAAAATTGAGTGGTTTTGATATCAAAGCAAATGATGATACCCTATTTGCAGATATTAAAAACAAGCACAACACGATGAACAGCAGTTCAGCAGAAGCACTGTTTCAAAAATTAGCCCGGTATGCTGATACCTATAAAAAAGCGAAATGTTACTGGGTACAAATTTTAGCCAAAAATAGCTTTTGTAATTTATGGCACGGTGAAATTAATGGTAAAGAATACAGTCATAGTCGAGTGTATAAAATTTCAGGTGATCAATTCTACGCTTTACTCTCCGGACAAGAAGATGCATTTTTTCAACTTTACAAAAAACTTCCTTTAGCTGTAAATGATTATTTAAAAAGTATTGAAAATTCAAGTGCAATCACTGAAAATTCCGCATTGGAAGAAATCAATGAAGAGATTAAAAAAACACAAAGAACAGTTCTAAATCAAATTACTTTTGAAAACTATAGTTTCTATTTAGGTTTCGACAAATTATAATACTCATTCAAAAACTTCACAATCGAATATCCCACTTCTTTACCCAAATTAACCGGAACCGCATTCCCAATTTGTTTGTATTGCTGAGCGATAGAACCTGCAAATTGCCAATCATCAGGAAACGTTTGGATTCTTGCGTATTCTCGCACTGTAAAAGGTCTAGTTTCTTCCGGATGACATCGTTCTGTTTGTTTTTGGGCAGGACTACAAGTTAAAGTCAAACACGGTTCGTCCCAACCAATTCGGCGAGCAATACCCGTTTTCCCACCGCCTAAATGAAAACTACCGCCCATAAATTCTTTTTGAATGTCAAGGGGTAAATCACGCCAATAGCCTTTGGGCGGAACTAAATCTAATACTTCAATTTTACTTTTAGGATATTTGGAACCTTCCGATTTAGGAACATCTGAGCTAAACAAATCCCCTTTTTTCAGAGCATCGCTTAAATTGTAAATGCGTTTATACGGTTTTGGATAGTCATATTGTATGTCAATATCTTTTCGAACACCTACCAAAATCAAACGCTCTCGCTTTTGAGGAACATTATAATGAATTGCTTTTAGCACTTGAACCGGCACAACATTATACCCAATTTCATCCAAAATGGAAATCATCCCTTGCAGGGTTTTGCCATTTTCATGGCTCAACAAGCCGCGAACATTTTCACCAATGCAAATAGGTGGATTTACTTCTTTCACTACTCTAGCAAATTCATAAAAAAGTGTTCCTCTTGCATCATTTAGTCCAAGTTTTTTACCAGCATAACTAAACGCTTGGCAGGGAAAGCCACCCGTAACGACATCAACTTTGTCCTTGTATTCCGTAAAATCAAATTGTTTAATATCGCCTTCCAAAACATTCCAGTTCGGACGATTGTTTCGTAGGGTTTGACAAGCCCATTTATCAACATCATTCAAAGCAACACATTTTAAGCCAGCTTTTTCCATACCCACTGCTAAACCACCCGCACCTGCAAAAAGTTCAATGACTGAATATTTGTGATTAGGTTCAACATAGTTAGAAACTGTTTCCTTGATCTTTAAATCAATAAAGCCTCCAAACAATGTATCTAAGTCTGATTTTTTGTATAAACGATAATTACTCATCGGTTCACGAACAGCAAGTAGTTTACCTTCGTTGTCCCATCTTCGTAATGTTTCTTTACTTTTACTAATATATTCAGAAGCCTCAGAAAGTGTCAATAGTTCGTCCATAACCAAATTGTTTAACCTTATACAATGGTTACAAATTTAGAAGAAAAAATGATTTAGCAAAATTAAAAAGTATTAAAATTCTGAATAGTTATAAACATCTTTTTCCAAAAAACGAAAATTTAAGTTTACCTCACCACCTTCACCCTCTCAACCCCACTTTCCATCACCACCTCCACCACATAAACCCCATTTGCCTCCCCACTAAAATCAAGTTGGTTGCCATTTTGAGGAAGTTGCATCCGTTGGCCATTCAACGAAAAAACCGTTAGATTCACAATCGTTTCAGAGGTTTGCACTGTGAGAAAATTCGTCACTGGATTAGGGTAAACTACAATAGTATTTTTTTCCGGTTGCGGTAACGACAAGGTTACGGGAGAAATTCTAGCTAAGAAAGGAGAAAGTCCAAACTCGTCGTTGTTGGAGTGGTTATACCAACCAAGAGAGGCGTTTCCTTGAAGCATTCCGGTCAGGTAAATATCTCCGTTTACATCTGTGGTGACACTGTTGGCAGAATCAATTGCTTCTCCACCTGCTGTAAACGCAAAAAGGAGAAGTCCGTTATCTAAGTAATGAAGCAAAACAGCTTCGTGGTTGTTAAAAGTGATTGTATTAGTGGTGACTTGATCATTCCACTGGGTTATTCCGCCGGAAATAGTGCCCGAAAGATAAATTCCTCCTACATCATCTACCGCTAAAAAGTTCTTTTTACCTAATTCCACCGAACCGTTACCCGGAACTTCTCTTACCCACAAATAGTCACCGTTTGCATTTAATTTAGCTAGAAAAAAATCGATTCCGCTGGCAGAAGGACCTTCTGTCGTAAAATCATCCAATTGTAGCGGAATAAATGTTTCTGCTGCCCAATAAACGCTATCTGTTCCCATCACTTTTACCATAGAAGAAGAGCACGTAATGTCTTCGGCATATTTAATCCATTGAAAAACACCTTCCGCCGAATATTTTACCAAATAAACACTGTAATCAAAACTGGTCGGTTGCTCTATTCCGGCATAAATTGAACCTATATTAGCACACGATCCCGATGCATAAATATTTCCGGCACTATCTACTGCTAATGAGGTTAAACGATTTACATTTTCTTGTGTAATTAACAGCAACGGATCACCGTTCGGACTTAATTTTTCAATATAGCAATAAAAAAAATTGTCATAACCTAAATAAATATTGCCTAACGCATCAACCTCAATCGCCTTAAATGTATTCACATTTACCTCAGGTGTAGTCAAAACTTTGTGCCAAAGCAATTCTCCCGAAGAGTTTACTTTGAGTAGAATGTTTTGCGGTAATTCGGTTGTATTTGGAATGGAAAAACCTTCGTAAATCAGTTCATCTAAATGCTCAATTGCCATTAGAATATTTCCTTCAGCATCATTCGTTAGTTGATGGATCACGGCTGTTGCTGTGATGGTTTTCGAAAATAGGAGTTCGCCTGATTGCGAGTATTTTTGGTAGAATAAATTCCCGAACATTTCGGTGTACGGAACCGGATTGTCTTTAAACCCTGCAAAATAAACATTTGCCATTGGGTCTGTGGTTGAAATATATCCGGAGGTAGAAAAATTATTAACTGTGGAGGAAGGAGTTTTTACCCATTCTACCGTCTGTGCGTTGACTGAAAAAAAAGTAAAAATAAAAAGGTGCGGAAGTAGTTTTTTTATCATTGGTTTACAGCTGGTTAGGTTATAAAGGTAAGATGAAAAAATGATAAAAAGGTTGCTTTGGGAAGGGAAAAATTTTTGGGTGAGGGCTGAGGGGCTGAGTTGCTGAGAAATTCGCAAAACTTCTCAGTAACTCAGTAACTCAGCCTCTTTACTCACTAAGTTTTTTTAAAATGTTCAAAGCTTTTGGCCACGTTTCATTAAAATAATCTACATAATCTTCTTTCGTATCCATTTCAACGGACACAGTCGTTATGCCATTGTTTTCAGAAAAAGAATAATTTTCTAATGCATCGCCCCAACCTTCGACTTCGGGCCCATCGAGGATTTCTTTGTCGCCATCCAAGATACCTAAATGGTGAATGGAGATAAATTGATTTGGGATGTTTTCGGCAATGCGGGAAACCATGCCGCCTTTTTTTCCATCTTCACCAAATCCGATGAAATAAATTTTATCGCCTTTGTTCCAACTACCTTCATACGTTGACCCTGGATTGAATGCGTCAGTCCATTGCTCATACGTAGGTTTGGCAATCATGGTGGTATACACTTTTGCTGCCGGAGCTTTAATTTCTGTTGAATAGTTTAGTTTTTTCATTTCGTTTTTGATTTATTAAGTCGTTACACTCCTTGGTTTTCTGCCACGGATTAAACGGATTTATACTTTTACTGTTTTGAATTTAGGTTTTGTTAAAGTTAACTTTTATTTCCCTCAACATAAGTTTTGAAATTATTTAAAATCGCTTGCCAACCTGCTTTTTGCATGTCAACCGGATTTTGATTTTCTGCTTCAAAAACGGTGATAACGTTGGTTGTGTTGCCTGTTTTTTCAAATAATGTCGTCACTTTTCGTCCATCTTGTAAGGTATAAATCAATTTTTCATTTGGAATTACCTCATCGTACACCGCTTTAAAATCGAAACCAAAACTGCCGTCTTTGGCTTCCATTCGGGAAAAATAGGTTCCGCCCACAATTGGGTTGTTTTCTGCTTTTGGACAATGCCAATCATCGCTGGCAAAATTCCAATTGACAATGTGTTTTGGGTTGGTATAATGATCCCAAACGATTTCAGGTGATTGAGTTACTGTAACATCAATCGTGATTTGTATTGCTTTCATTTTTCTGTTTATTTTAGGCGTTCTAAAACCCCTTTCCTTTTAATTAAATTCTTATAATCCCACTGAATTGTTTCCGATTTTTGAAGCCACCGTTTCACATCATCTGCATTAATTTCGGAAACAGAATTATAGAAAATCGAGGCATCTTTAAACTTTTGACCGCGAGCTGCTAATTGTTGTTCTTCAAAATCGGCTCCACTCCAAAACATCAATCGGATGCCGGCTTTTTGTTTGCTGAAACCCACAATCGGATTTCCATCGATAAACCAAACAGGATGAGCATGCCAGATTTTACTTTCGGTAAACGACAAATAAGCATCAATTAATTCCGCGAGTTGTTGGCCGATGGCTTGGTCGGTTTCGGTGGGAAGTTGGGCGATGTAATGTTTGATAGATTCCATGTTAGATTGTTCGATTGTTCGATTGTTTGATTATTGGATTTTTAGAAAGTCGAAAGCTCCTTTTCTTAAATTAATATCATATTCTGAAAAAGCCTTCAAACAGGCTAGAAAATTAGCCCAGCCTTCGGTGTTTCCACCAAACCATTTGATGCCTTTTTCGGTGTTTTCTTTACCGTCTTCTGTTACATGAACTAAAGTACTTTTATCGGCTTGCTCCGTCAATTGAATGGTTACATTCGTTTCAGGATCCCAAACAAATGCTATTTTACTATTCGGAATCACTTCGGTAACAGTTAAAGGGCATTTTTCTTCAAATTCAGGGAATGTCCAAATGAGTTCTGCGTTTTCTTCCATTCTACCCGAACTGCTTCCGATAAAATAATTGGTCATTTTATCAGGGTTAACGATGTTTTCGAAAACCGTTTCAATGGGTTTCTGAATTTGAATTTTAGCTTGGATGATGAGTTTCATTTGTATTATGAGATTTTGTATTGTATTTAATTGTGGTTTACTATCTTCATCGTAATCTATTGATTATTGCATGGAATACAATCCGAACGTATTGTTTTCAGAATCAATACACAAACTGATAAAACCGTGTTCGCCAATTGACATTTTAGGACAGTGCACTGTTCCACCTGCTTTTTCAACACGACTTTCTTCTACACTACAATCTTCACAAGGAAAATAAACAATAGTGGAAGTGTTCGCAGGATTGTTGGTTCGGGCTTCTTTCATTTGCACCAAAGCACCACTTACACCTTGGTTTTCAGAAGAAGAAAAACAAGACATTTTAAAATCTTCGCTACCATCCGGAGAGTCCATATCATGAAAAGATGTTCCCAAAACCGATGCATAGAATTTTTTTGCACGTTCAAGATTATCCACATAAATCTCAAACCAACAGATTACATTTGTATTCATTATTTATTTGTTTAAAAGGTTGAATAACAAATATAAGAAGTAACTTTTAGAAGAAACTTGCCTTATGACAAGAAAAAAACTAGCTAATTTCTTTTCGGATTCTGCTGAAGGAAGTATCGGTTATTCCCAAATAACTGGCGATATATTTTAAAGGTGATTGCAAAACTACTTCCGGTTTCTCTTTAATTAATTGTAAATAGCGGTCTTTGGCAGATATGGTAACCATTTCCACAGAACGTTGTTTGAAGTGAAACAATCGGTTAGTCATCCAAAGTCGTCCCCATTCTGAAAAACCGGGAATGGAATGATACAGTTCTTGAAAAATAGCAAAATCAAGCATCCAACATTCGCAATCTGTGAGAGCATGAATGGTTTCCTGACTGGGAATTCGTTGAAATAAAGACAACACTTCAATTACAATTTCATGTTTTGAATAAAAGTCGGTTGTACTTTCGTTTCCATTATAATCATACGCAAATGAACGCATCAAACCCTTTTCGATTAACAAATATCCTTGGGAAATTTCACCTTTTTTAAGAATAACATCTCCTTTTTTAAACGTTACTTTATAGTGTGATTTAATTAATCTGTCGAGTTCTTCCTGATTGATGAGTGGGTGTTTGTAGACTTGCGATAAAAGCTGTTTATTCATGATTTTATTGGAAAAGGTACAAGCGAATTTAATTAAAAAATGAATAAAAAATTTTGTTACTCATCAAATTAACAAATCTATTAATTTCATCACTCAATTTAAATCATTCAAATCACAACATGAGAATAATGTAACACTTCTGTTAAATTGTATAAAGCATTTTTGATTAAATCGACTTAATTTTATAAATCGACTTAAAATAGAAATATTATGGAACCTTTTCAACTTTTAGAAGATTATCCCGTTGCTTGGTGGTTTGTTTTAGCCATTATTTTGGTGGTGATATTTGGTATTTTGTTTTGGATTTTCACCGTAGATAATACCATTCCATCTGAGAAAAAAAGTACGCCTTTTTTCACACGTTTTTTCAGACGCTCTTTCCGAAGAAGATCATATCCTGATCATCGTCAAGACACCGATAATGAAAATTCAGCCAGTAGGTTTAAATAAAATTAAAAGCAATATTTTTTAATTTTTAACTGATACCCTTATTTTTTTATGGGTATATGTTTTATTATTTAACTTTTTTATTATTTTTACCCCTATAAATATAGGGTTAATTATGAAAATAGAAAAACGTTGGATAATTTCTTTTGTCTTAATCAGCATTGCTGCCATTAGTGGATTATTTTGGGAAAGTACTCCCGCTACTGAATCTGCCATTTTTAATTCAGCCGACACCATTGTCACAGCCGATGTGGCTTGGCTGCTTACCTCCTCTTGTTTAGTTTTATTGATGACACCCGGTCTTTCGTTTTTTTACGGCGGAATGGTGGGCAAAAAGAATGTGATTTCTACCATGCTGCAAAGTTTCATTTGTTTGGGTGTAGTTTCTTTACTTTGGGTGATTGTGGGATTTAGTTTAGCGTTTGGCGATTCATACGGTTTTACAATTAACGGAACACATTACGGCCTAATCGGAAATCCGTTTCAATTCGCATTTATGGATCAAGTAGGTGTTTTACCTCATCATCAAATGGCGTCTACGATTCCGTTTATTCTATTTGCTTTGTTTCAAATGAAATTTGCCGTGATTACACCGGCCATTATCACGGGTTCGTTTGCAGAACGAGTTCGTTTTATCTCCTATTTATTATTCATTTGTTTATTCACTTTATTTATTTATACTCCACTTTGCCATATGGTTTGGCATCCGAGTGGCTTATTAGGCAGCTATTTTGGTGTGAAAGATTTTGCAGGTGGAACTGTGGTTCACATGAGTGCAGGTTTTGCTGCTTTAGCAGGTGTTTTGGTTTTAGGAAAACGAACAAATAGTGAACATATTCCCACCAACATTCCGTTTGTGCTACTTGGAACCGGAATGCTTTGGTTTGGTTGGTTTGGGTTTAATGCCGGTTCTGCTTTGGCAGCCAACGCAACAGCAGCGATGGCTTTTGCAACAACCACTGTAGCTTCTGCATCGGCTATGCTGACTTGGATTTTCTTTGACCGATTAAATGGTAGAAAAGTTTCAGCCATGGGAGCGTGTATTGGTGCTGTTGTTGGACTGGTAGCCATTACTCCTGCTGCAGGATTTGTAACCATTCCGCAAAGTATATTCTTTGGATTTATAGCTGCAATCGTTTCCAACAAAATGTTGTACTGGAAAAGACTCAAATCCGTAGATGACACCTTAGATGTCTTTGCTTGTCATGGTGTAGGTGGAATTATGGGAATGATTTTGACTGCTGTATTTGCTCAAGGCGAAAATGCCAGTTTACTTCATGGTGGATGGAGCGTTTTTAGTCACCACATGATTGCGTTAGTTTTAGTGGCGGCGTTTACTTTCTTTGGATCAATTTTTCTTTATAAAGTAACCAATTTTATTATTCCGCTTCGTGTTTCGGAAGAATCCGAATTAATTGGTTTGGATTTGTCGCAACATGATGAGAAGTTTTAATTCTTAGAAAAATTATTACTTCGTTAATTCCTTATAAATCACATCCCATGCTTTGTCTCGGATGGCTTTTTTGTCATCAACTGTAAATCCGGCCGTGGGAATAAATTCGTGAACTTTGGCTCGCATCACACCGGGACTTCCACTAAAAAAAGTATACGAAAATCGTTTTTTATTGTCGTAAAACGTTATTGGAACAATTGGTATTTGATGTTCGATCGCCAATCGGAAAGCACCATCTTTAAAATCGGCCAACACAATTGATTCGTCATCCGGCACTAATCCTTCCGGAAATATACAGATACTTAGCCCTTGATTTAATCTTTTTTGGGCTCTTTCAAAAACGGCTAATCTGCTTTTCGGACTGTCTCGGTCAACCAAAATACACGTTCGTTTATAGAAAAATCCGAATAACGGAATTTTGGAGAGTTCTTTTTTTCCAACAAAAACAAAAGGATTTTTGGCCACTATCAGCATCAGCATTATGTCTGCCATCGAAGTGTGATTGGCAATCAACATATAACTTTCTCCTTTTTTAAACTTTTGTTCTCGTTTTATTTTTGGATAAAATCCCATGGCATACAAAATTCCTCTTGCCCAAAGCTGAGCCAACCGAAAGAAAAACGGATACCATTCTTCTTTTAAAATAGATATGATTAAAAGCGGGAAAAGTATAATGATAATGGAAGCCAGAACGATATAAAACCATATCCTCCAAAGAATCCAAAAAAGCAGTTTAAAAATTTTCATGAAGTCAAATGTAAGGAAAGGATTGGGATTTTAAAATCATAAAGTTAACTTTATCTCCTTATTAACCAAACCCCAGAGATTTTGAAGATCATAGATTAGTTCTGCGTACCAAAAGAGTGCAAGATTATTCTACCAATTTTGCCGCTGATTCGCAGATTAAAATGATTTAAAATCAGTGAATCAGCGGCAAAAAAATTTTAACCTAAAGAAGTAGCGGTGCTTTTCAAAAACTTTCCGAAATTTGCGTTTTTACAATCCAATTATTATGTCAAAAGTATTAACCGGAATTCAAGCCACCGGAACACCCCATTTAGGAAATTTATTAGGAGCGATTTTGCCAGCGATAGAAATGGCAAACAAACCGGAAAATGAATCGTTTTTGTTCATTGCCGATTTGCACTCTGTGACACAAATTAAAGACGGCGAAAGCCTTCGTGAAAACACCTACAGTGTGGCGGCTACCTGGCTTGCTTGCGGATTAGACATTACTAAAGTAATTTTTTACCGTCAAAGCGATGTACCTCAAACTGCCGAATTATCATGGTATTTGAGTTGCTTCTTTCCGTTTCAACGATTGACATTGGCTCATTCCTTCAAAGACAAAGCCGATCATTTGGAAGATGTGAACGCAGGGCTTTTTTCGTATCCGATGTTGATGGCTGCCGATATTTTGTTGTATGATGCCGAAGTGGTTCCGGTTGGAAAAGACCAATTGCAACATTTGGAAATTACAAGAGATGTTGCTTCTCGATTTAACCATCAAATGGGCGAAACGTTTGTACTTCCCGAAGCAAAAATTCAGGAAGAAACGATGTACATTCCCGGTACAGACGGAAATAAAATGAGTAAATCTCGTGGAAACATCATCAATATTTTTTTAGATGATAAAGCGTTACGCAAACAAATTATGTCGATTGAAACTGACAGTAAACCGCTTGAAGAACCTAAAGATCCGAAAACTTGCAAGGTTTTTGCTATTTATAAATTAGTTGCTTCCGCAGAAGAAGTTCAGCAAATGACAGCGAATTATTTGGCCGGAAATTATGGCTACGGTCATGCTAAACAAGCGTTGTTTGAATTGGTTTTGGAGCGTTTTAAAACAGAAAGAGAAAAATATCATTATTATATGACAAACTTAGCGGAAGTGGATAAAGCTTTAGCGGAAGGAGCCACCAAAGCAGGAAAAATTGCCGATGGTGTTTTGAAGCGTGTGCGTAACAAATTAGGATTTTTATAAGATGAAGAAGTATATAACGGTTTTTGTTCTCTTATTTTTCGCTTTCGGATTTAGTCAGAAGCAGGAACCGGTGTATATTTTATTTAACCAAAACGAAACGGCTACTTGTCAATTTCCTGTTAAACGAATAGCTCCGGTTAAAAAAATTAAACTGGATTATTCGCAAAAAAGGCATCGAAAAATCAACATCACTCGGTTTATTTTGTGTAGAAATATTTTTGTTTTTGAATTCAAAAAAAATCATTTTGAAACGGTGGATGGTTCGGCCGTAGCTAATTATAAAATGATTACGTTAGACGAAATGATTTCCAAAGAAGAAGAATCGGAATTTAAAAAAGATATCAACCAACTTTTTCCTAAAATTTACATTATCGAAGCCATCGAAAACGGGCAATATGCCAAATATGAAGTGGTTTGGGAAAAATTGCAATAATCAAATCGCTTCAAACAATTTTCCGGGCAACGGACGAACGACTCCTTTTAGTTCCATGTTCAACAAAATTCCGGATATTTTAAAGATTGGAAAATCACATTCCAATGCGATTATATCCATCAATTCCTTTCCTTTTTTCAAAAGGTAATCATAGACTTTTTGCTCTTCTTCATTCAACGAAACAAACAATTGTTTTTGAACAGATTTGGTGGGTTTTGAATCCAATTCCCAATTTAAAATATAAATCAAATCGGCTGCCGAAGTGAGCAAATGAGCCCGTTGGGTTTTAATCAAATTATTGCAACCTAAACTATATTTATCCGTGGTTCTTCCGGGAACAGCAAACACATCGCGGTTATAATCACTTGCCATCGTTGCAGTAATGAGTGAGCCACCTCTGTCTGCACTTTCAATGACAATTGTCGCTTCAGAAATTCCGGCGACAATGCGGTTTCGCTTGACAAAATTTTCTTTATCGGG
This sequence comes from Flavobacterium azooxidireducens, assembly GCF_023195775.1. Classification (NCBI taxonomy): domain Bacteria; kingdom Pseudomonadati; phylum Bacteroidota; class Flavobacteriia; order Flavobacteriales; family Flavobacteriaceae; genus Flavobacterium; species Flavobacterium azooxidireducens. The sequence continues at coordinate 1,597,692 of NZ_CP096205.1, read as the reverse complement.
ATTTGAAGAACTCCAAAATTCAGTAAAAAAACCACCGTTTTTCTCCATTTTTGAGATAAACTTTTTATGCGTTTTGGGATAAACTTGATTTAAACCGTGAGCTAGCACACCAATTGTTTGCAAGTTATTTTCCATCGCTGCCTGATGAGCTACAATATCCACACCATAGGCAAAACCGCTAATGATTACAGGATTTAAGGGCGATAAATCTTCAATTAATTTTTTGCAAAAGTCAATTCCGTAACTCGTGATTTGTCTGGTTCCAACAATGCTAATTGTTCGTTTAGATTTTAAATCAATCTCACCCGAAGAAAATAAAACGGTCGGTCCGTCGATGCATTGTTTTAATCTTTCAGGATAATCTTCATCTAAAAAAGAACAAAAATCAATGTTTTCATTATCAATAAATTTAATTTCTTCTTCGGCTAATTTAAAAACAGATGTGTCTTTCAGTTTTTTTATCAAAATTTCCCCAACTCCGTCAATGGAAACTAATTTACCTTTTTTAGATTGAAAAACCTTTTCTGCTGAGCCGCAGTGGTTGATGAGTTTTTTGGCAACAATGTCGCCCACTCCTTCTACTTGAAGTAACGCAAGCGTATAAAATAATTCAGATTTTGTCATGGCGTGTAATTGAATTTCAAAGAAACATCTTTTTTATAATTCTTAAAAATTTTTCTCAAAAAAATTACATGAAAAATGCTTTTGTTGACATTTGCGAAACTATGTAAGAAATCTAATTCAATGAGCCCGAAATAGTTATCATTTTGACTGAAATTGTTAATAAAATTTGTGGATAAAATTTTGATTCGGCGGTTGAATATTTTTTCTTTGTTGCTATGAGAATTGAGCAATATATATCACAATTATTATATCGGTACCAGTGTGTTACGGTTCCGGGTTTTGGTGCGTTTTTAACTGAAAACCGTTCGGCAAGTCTTTCTGAAGACACGAACACATTTTATCCGCCAAAGAAAGTAATTTCTTTTAATTTTCATTTAAAGAATAATGACGGTCTTTTGGCTAATCATATCGCTCTTGCTGAGAAAATTGAGTATGAAAAAGCGATTTCTTTGATTGAAGAAGAAGTTACTTCGTGGAAATATACTATTCAAAAAAGTGAATCTATTTTACTTAAAAATATTGGAAAACTTTCTTTGAACAATGAAAGCAGTTTGGTTTTTGAACCGGCAGACAGTTTGAATTATTCTACACACTCATTTGGTCTTACCTCTTTCGTTTCTCCACAAATTAAACGTGAAGCATTTAAAAAAGAAGTAGAACAATTGGAAGAAAAAGCTCCAATTCAATTTACACCTGAAAAAAGAAGTAAATCAAATCCTTTGATTAAATATGCAGCCATTTTTGCAGTTGGTATAGGAATTACAGGTGTTTTAGGCAAGCAATGGTATGACTGGAATGAAAATAAAATTGCAACTGAAACATTATTAGTTGAAAAAAATGTTCAACAAAAAGTAGAAGATAAAATTCAACAAGCAACTTTTTTTATCGAAAGTCCGATTCCTTCTGTTTCTATGAATGTGGAAGAAGAAAACGATAATTCTTTTAATTATCATCTTGTTGCCGGAGCATTTAAAGAGGAACGAAATGCCGAAAGAGCCTTACAATCGTTGAAAGATTTGGGTTATAAAGCCAAAAAAATAGCTCCAAATAGACACGGTCTACATCCTGTGATTTATGGTAGTTATGCTTCGATTGAAGAAGCTCAAACTGCTTTACAATCGATCAAACAATCGCACAACAAAGATGCTTGGATGTTAGTTTTAGAATTAGAAAAATAAACCCTTTGCCCATACAATCTTGATTAAAGCTTCTCATGGAGGCTTTTTTTATTTGCTCTAACGCCAAAAGAATCGGTGTTGTTTTTCTACCTTTGCAAAAAAATAAAAATGCAAGTAAGATATCCTTCCGATTCTTTAACTACGTTAACCGACGTTGTTTTGCCGGGCGAAACCAATCCGTTGAATAATCTTTTTGGTGGAGAATTGCTCGCCAGAATGGACAGAGCAGCCAGTATTTCTGCCCGCCGTCATTCCAGACGAATTTGTGTGACGGCTTCTGTGAATCACGTTGCCTTTAACAAAGCTATTCCGTTAGGAAGCGTTGTTACGGTTGAATCTAAAGTTTCCAGAGCGTTTAACACCTCGATGGAGATTTATATTGATGTTTGGATTGAAGACCGCGAATCGGGCAATAAAACCAAAGCAAACGAAGCGATTTACACTTTTGTTGCTGTAGATGAAACGGGAAACCCGATACCGGTTCCGCAAATTGAACCACAAACGGAACTAGAAAAGCAACGATTTGATGCCGCCTTACGAAGAAAACAATTAAGTTTAGTATTAGCCGGAAAAATGAAACCGCACGATGCAACGGAATTAAAAGCGTTGTTCGTTTAAATAGAAAAGCCTGAAAGTTTAAAATTTTCAGGCTTTTTTATTACATATTATACAACCAGCTTTGCGGATTTAAGAACGAATCGTTTTGCAGAACGGAAAACTTAATTGCTGTTTTTCCGGTTGATTCATTGGTTCGGATTCTACCGATGGCTTGTTTTATACCTACCTTATCTCCTTTGTTTACAGAAACTGTACTTAAGTTTTGATACACCGTAATAAAATCTCCGTGTTTGATGTAAACTGCTTTGTTTATGGGTGATAAAACCTGAATCAACATCACTTCTCCTGCAAAAACAGATCGGGCAGAAGAACCGGACTCTGTTGTAATTTCAACACCATTACTATGAATCGTTAGGGTTGGCTGAACCGGATGGGGTTGATTACCGAATTTTAATGAAACGAATCCTTTTTCAACCGGCCAAGGTAATTTTCCTTTGTTGGATTTAAAATTATCCGACTCTATTTTGCCTTCGGCAGTTAATACAATTTTTGAAGATGAAGTTCCGGTAGAAGCTGTCTTTGTTCCTCCTTTTTTAGCCGTTTTTTTATTCTCAGCTGCAATTGCATCACGAATTGCTTTTTGAATTTTTTTGTCAATATCCTTTGCTTCTTGTTGCTTTTTCTTAATATCTGCAACAATTTTCTTTTGGTCTTTTTTAATTGATTTTACAAGTTTTTCTTGTTCTTGTTTTTCTTGAACCAATACCAACTTTTCTTTCTCTTGTTCTTGAATAATTTTTTCTTTTTCTGTTTTAAGTGATGCTAATTTTACGTTATACACTTCGAGTTCAGTTGTTTTGGTATTGATTTCATCGCCTTGCGTTTTTCTGTAATCGGCATATTGCTTCATGTATTGCACTCGCTTGTAGGCTTGCGTAAAATTTTCTGAAGACAGTAGAAACATCGCTCTACTTCGTTCGGATCTGCTTTTGTATGACTTGACAATCATGTTGGCATAATCTTCCTTGAGAACTTCTAATTCCCGTTTTAATTTGTTTATTTTTAATTGATTGGTATAAATATCATCATTAAGCAATTTTGCTTGCTTTTCATTGGTTTGGATAAGTTTTTCACGCAATTCAATTTTTGCTTTTTGTTGCTGAATCACGTTCACAACCGATTTTTCTTTTTTCTTATTCTCTTGAAGTATTCGTTCGTTTACTCTAATTTCTTCCAACAACTGTTCTTTTCGCTTTTCCAGTTTCTTTTGAGCATCTGATTGAGCCAAAAGAAATGAACTTGAAAGAATAAGCAAAAATGTCAATACCGACTTTATCATGTTTGGAGCTTTAATTTTCTATAAAGATTTGTTCGTAACCACTTGGCACACTATAGGGAAACGATAATTGTTCATTAAACGTAACTGAATTATACTCTAACGAAATCGTGTTTTTATTGTTTTCTTGAATCGCTTCTATAAGAATGTTTAATGGCAAAATAGCTTCGTTATATTCTTTGTGATTGGGATAAAAAACGTTCAACTTTCTGTTTTTAGCTACTTGTTCAATTTCTTGTCTTTTTATCAAAAAATTGGAGGCTTCAAAATAAAATGACTTTACGTTTTGTTTGTCGTTACTATCTTTTAGTTTGTATAATTTATCTTCAATTGTATTTGAATATTTTCCTTTTCTCAAATCATCCATTGCTTGACCGATGAGCATATTTTGCACTTTAAAAAAATCTAAGTCGGTTCCGAGCCAATTACTTAAAGTGGTGTAATCACCTTCAAAAAACTTGTTACCGGTTTTTTCATAGTATTTCACTTCGGTTGGTGTAATCAAACCTTTCGCCATCGTTATTCCCAAAAAACGAATACTTACCAAAATCATTTCATCTTTTTGAATTCTAATTTCTGCCGAAAAACTCAACGATTGATCTTTGTCTTTATATTTTGCATTCGCTCGAATGTATGCCGTTGAAAAATTTTTCTTGACATCATAATGGTTTTCGATGATTTTTTGAGTCGCTAAATCATCTGAAGCCTTCCCTTCCGAAATTCCTTTTGTGGCTTTACATCCAACTAGTGTGAAAATAAGTATCAACGCGAATAAGAACTGTTTCATTAATTAATTTGTTTTACTAGTTTATCGGCTTTGATAAAGTAACTTTCTTTTTTCTTGGTATCGCCAAGCCCATTGTATGCTTCTCCTAATTGAATATAAAAATTAGCTTCTAAGGTTTTATTATCAACAATATAATCTACTCCTGATTCTAATAAGTCTTTTGCTTTTTTGAAATTTTTCAATTGATTATTGGCTAAACCTGCGTAATAATAAAAATCAGGTTGAAGAGGATACAATTCTACTTTTTCTTCCGCTTGTTTGGCTAAAATTTCAAATTGATTATTTTCTCCGTAAGCATTGAACAATAAAAGTACATTCTCTATATCATCCGGATTTGATTTGGTATGCATTCCATAATATTTCACAGCATTTGCCCAATCGCTTTTTTGTTGATAAAACTTACCGACTTCTTTAGCAACTTTTACTTCTCGATCATCATTAAAATAAGTAATTGCACTTTCTAAATCGGATGAAAACGAAGGATTATTTTTGGTAAAAATTAAAAATTCATTAAAAACCCGATGTTTTATTTTTCGATCAATTTTAGGGCTTTTTAGAATTTTATGCATTGCCGAAGCCGCATTTTTCCCATCATTTTTATCAATGTTGAATTTGAATAAACTGACTTGTGCCCAATCGGAATTCGGAATTTCTTTTTCTAACATTTTGGCAATTTCCAACGCTTTTTCTTCTTCATCTTTTTCGGAATACAAATAAATCAAAGCCACATAATTGTCTTCTACTTTCGGATTGTTTTTAATGGCTTGCATTAACTTTTCCGTTTCCTGACCTTGGTATCGAGTAGTTGACATGATTTGACTACGGAATTGTTCTCTTATCTCCGTTTTGCCAATAGTTTCCGTCAATTCATCAATTAATTTAAGAGCTTCATCGAATTGCTGTGTAAACATATACAACGAAACTAAATCTTCTTTGTATTCCTTTTTGAATTCGATCAGTTTTTTCATGATAACAATCGCATTCGTATAATCGCGAGTTGCATACGAAACATCATATAAACCCACCCAATACCAACGGTTTTTGGGATCAAGTTGTGTGGCTTTTTCAAAACTGTCGTTAGCGTTTTTGTAATCTTTTTGATAGAGGTAATTTTTACCTAACTCAAAATGAACAACAGGATTGTTGGGTTCTAATGCTAAACATTTTTGCAAAGCGGTTACTGCTTTATCATAATTTTCGATGCCTTTTTCACGCAATGATTCGTAGAAAGCCACTTGAAATTCATCGGTTTCCAATGCAATATCTTCCGGCTCTACTTGGGAGAATGCGGTTATGGACTGGAAAAGAATTCCAAGGAAAATTAGAGAATATAATTTACTTTTTATCATCTATAGCTCGCTTCCAAAAGCATTATTTTTTAAATTTTTATTCTAAAACTGAATAATCACCGATACTGATGTTGGCGAAGTTTCCGTTAAATACAACGTGACTTCCAATCATCGCATTATCGAGATTTGCATTCTTTATTACTGTCAAATTTTGAACCAAACTATTTTTAATGGTTGAATTTTCTACTTTACAACCGTATCCTAATGAAACATTTGGACCAACTGTTGCATTTTTCAACTCGACATTTTCGCCAATAAAACAAGGTTCGATGATTGTTGAATTTTCTGAAACAATGCCTTTTAAAATTAACTTTTCTCCATCTTGATGAAGGAAATCCAACATGCGTGAATTGGTTTCAACCGTCACATTTTTATTTCCACAATCCATCCATTCATCTACTTTTCCGGGAACGAATTTCATCCCTTTTGCCATCATTTGTTTGATTCCATCATTAATTTGGTATTCGCCACCATGAATGATATTATTGTCAAGAACGGCTTGCAACTCATTTTTAAGAACGGCAACATCTTTGAAATAGTATATTCCGATTACGGCTAAATCCGACACAAACTCTTTTGGTTTCTCAACTAATTCGATAATTTCTCCGCTTTCATTCAAATTTACTACACCAAAAGCTTCGGGTTGATCCACTTGTTTTACCCAAATTACACTATCGGCTGAAGTATCCAAATCAAAATCGGCACGAATTAATGTATCTGCATACGCAATTACTGCCGGTCCGCTCAATGAATCTTTGGCACACATAATGGCATGACCTGTTCCAAGAGCTACATTTTGATAATAAATGGTTCCTTTTGCTCCTAATTTTTGAGCAATTGTGATTAATTCTTCTTCCACTTGTTTGCCAAAACTTTCGTGAATTATAAAAGCTACTTCGTCGATGGGTTGATCTAAAACGCCAGCAATGTCTTCTACTAATCGATGAACGATTGGTTTTCCGGCAATAGGAATTAATGGTTTTGGAACGGTTAGTGTGTGTGGTCTTAATCGTGAGCCGCGACCGGCCATTGGAACTATTATTTTCATTTTTTTTAACTTTTTTTCCGGTGGCTGAAGCCAAGGGTAATTTATATACTTTTATTTTTCCCATGGCTGAAGCCAAGGGTAATTTATCTGTTTTTATTTTATTCCGATGACTGAAGCCAACGGTTATTGAATTCCGGTGCTACCGAAACCGCCTTCTCCGCGGGATGTTTCAGATAATTCTTCTACTTCAATCCATTCGGCTCTTTCGTGTTTGGCGATGATTAATTGGGCAATTCGTTCACCATTTTCGATGATAAAATCTTCACGGGATAAATTTACTAAAATAACCCCGATTTCACCACGATAATCAGCATCAACTGTACCGGGTGAATTTAAAACTGTGATTCCTTTTTTGGCGGCTAATCCGCTACGAGGACGAACTTGTGCTTCGTAACCAATTGGTAGTTCAATAAACAAACCGGTTTTAACGATGGTTCTTTCTAATGATTTTAAGGTAATTGGTTCTGATAAATTGGCTCTTAAATCCATTCCGGCAGAAGCAATTGTTTCGTAATTGGGTAATGGATGTTGTGATTTATTGATGATTTTGATCTTCATTTTTTCTTCTTAGTTGAAAATAAATTATTTTCTAATGATTAATCTTAAATTTAATCACCAAAGTTAAAAAAAATAAAGAAATATAGGTTGTTTTGGATTTTATAACCCAAATAAAAATTCAAAAGAAATTACTTCCCAAAAACCTTTTTTTCAAGTAAATTGAGACGTTGTAGAATGGTGTTTTGATCATTGGGTAAGCTTCCCAAGACTCCAACTATAGCATAATTTGTAATAGTCGGAATGAATTTTTCAGAAATTAAAGCAATTCCTTTCTCTAAAGTTAGATACTGATTGTGGTTTTTAGTTTCTTTTTTTTCTTCTTTTAAGAATAAAATCGAATCTTTTTCATAGCTACTTTTATTAGCTAAATTTTCATCTACATAAAAAACAAAATCAAAATGTGCTAATATTTTTTGCAACTCAATATCTTTCTTTTCTCCTTTTAGGTTTATTTCCTGAATAGTAAGGTTTTTTTCTTCTGATAATGAAGTTACACTATCTTCAATTAATGTAAAATTAGCTAATTGATTAACCGTAAGTGGTTTTGATATGATATCATCGGTTGGAATGCCAAAATAAGTTGCAATTCGCAAAAGCGTTTCAATTTTTGGTTCTGCTCTTCCTTCTTCATACGAACTAATGACTCCTCTATTCAAGTCAATAAGTTCAGCAAAAGCTTGTTGGCTTAGTCCTTTTATTTGTCTTATCTTCTTTAAATTGGTTCCAAAATACGTCATTTCGCTATTCTTTTTTGCAAATATAACAACTAAAATTGATTTTTTTGCTAAAAATATTTGCAATATTAAAATTTTTGTATAAATTTGTTTTATCAACATTCAAAACCAATCAATTTATGGAAGATTTAAAATTGTTTTCAAGAGTTAAAAATTGGCTACTCGAGTTAGAATATTGTATTCAACTGGAAAATGAAGAGCATCAAACCTTTATCATAGAAAAAGAAAATGAAGGAATAAAAAACATGATGATTGTTATTGCTCCTCAAATATTAATTATTGAACAGTTTTTGTTTCGTTGCAAAAACAATCAACACGATATTTTCAAACAACTGTTGATTAAAAACAGAGACATTGTTCATGGTGCTTTTGTATTGGATGAAAGTGGCGAAAAAGTGATTTTTAGAGACACGCTTCAAACCGAAAACTTAAATCAAAATGAATTGATTGCAACAATTAATTCGTTAAGCTTGTTAATTAGCGAGTATTCAACAGAAATGATTTCGTTCAGTAAATAGTAGTAGATAAACAATAAAAAACTGATTATCAAAATGGTATATTTTATTTTTCACATCGTTTGTTTCTTAACCAAAATATTATTTCAAATTTTAAAATAATTCGAAAAAAAACCTTAATATTAACCTTATAATTCATTGAATATCATGAACATTATTAAAAGACTTTTTAGAATAGGAAAAGCGGAGGCACATTCTGCCGTGAACAGCTTGGAAGACCCTATAAAAATGACCGAACAAGGAATCAGAGAAATGAAAGATCAATTAGATCAAAGCATTCAAGCCCTTGCTCAAGTGAAAGCCTTGTCAATTCGTAGAAAAAACGAACAAGAATCGTTGATAAATCAGTCGAATGATTATCAAAACAAAGCGATGCTTTTGGTTCAAAAAGGTGTTAAAGAAGAAATGCCAATTGAAGAAGCAGACCGATTGGCCAAAGAAGCTTTGAAAAAGAAAGAACAATCGCTATTAGATGCTCAAATTGCAGATAAAGAACGTCAGAAATTAGAAACGGATGTGGATAAAATGCAAAATAGCATCAACACGTTAAAATCAACCATTTCTAAATGGGAAGGTGAGTTAAAAACCTTACGAGCTCGTGTACAAGTGAGTAAAGCTACGCAAGACATTAATAAAAAAATGACTCAAATCGATTCTGATAGCACGATTTCTATGTTAGAAAAAATGAAAGACAAAGTGTTGCAACAAGAGGCGTTGGCTGATGCTTATAGTCATATTGCTGATGCTTCAAAAAGTATTGATCAAGAAATTAACGCAGCAGTTGACACATCCGATGCTCATGCAGAAATGGAATTGCAAAAACTAAAAGAACAATTCAACGCTAATTAAGTATGAATTTAAGCGAGCTAATAGAAGTTTCATTTAATCCGGCAAACACCATACTTTCCATTCTTTTAATTTTAAGTGTGGTGTATTGGATATTTACAATGATTACCGGTGTAGGCGATTATGACATTGATTTTGATTCAGTCACGGATGCCAATTTTGATGCTCCCGACGCAACAGTTGAAGTGCCTCAAGATCCATCTTCTTTTATTCAATTTTTAAAGTTTTTAAATTTGGATATCATTCCTATTACCTTTTTTCTAACGCTCGTTTTATTATTTACTTGGCTAATTAATGTGAACATTAGTTACTTTATTCCATTGCCTTATTGGATGTATTTTATCACCATTGTTCCTGCTTTTATTGCTAGTTTATTTATTACAAAATACATTAGTATGCCTTTGAAACCCATTTTTAAAGAAATTAATCACAAAGGCGAAATCGCATATGATTATTTAGGAAGAGTCGGCGTGCTAAAATCAACCATTGAAAAAGATAAATTAGGAATGCTAGAATTAGTAATTAACAAAGATCCGATAAAACTTTTAGTAAAAAGCAAAGACGGTTCGCTTTTGAAAGAAGGCGAAAAGGCTTGCATTGTGGATGAAAATCCAGACAAAAAATTCTATTTAATTGAAAAATCATACGAACTTTAAACACCATTAAAAACTCATCACTATTTTAAATCTAACCTTATGACTACATTTTATGTTACAATTGCAATTATTGTAATTGCTTTTTTGGGCTTAATTTTTTGGATTTTATCCATGTACAAAAAAACCGTTCAAGGAATTGTGCTTCTACGAACCGGTTATGGTGGAGCTAAAGTGTTTTTTAATGCCGGAGTTGTAATTCCTGTTATTCATCGTTTGGAATATATGGATATTTCGGTAAAAAAATTAGAAATATCCAGAGAAGGAAAAGACGGATTAATTTGTAAAGACAATATGCGTGCCGACATTCAAGTGGCATTCTTTGTTCGTGTAAACAAATCGGTTGATGACATTGTGAATGTGGGACAAACCATCGGTTGCCAAAGAGCTTCTGATATTGCCACATTACGAGAATTATTTGAAGCTAAATTTTCTGAAGCATTAAAAACAGTGGGTAAAAAATTCGATTTTATTGAATTGTATGAAGCTCGAAGCGAATTCCGTCAAGAAATATTAAATATCATCGGAACCGATTTGAATGGTTATGTATTAGATGATTGTGCCATTGACTATTTGGAACAAACCTCTCTGCAACATTTAAATAAAGACAATATTTTGGATGCGGAAGGGATTAAAAAAATTACTGAATTAACTGCTAATCAAAACATTAAAGCCAATTTGGTTAGAAGAGATGAAGAAAAAACCATCAAAAAGCAAGATGTTGAAGCAAGAGAAACAATTCTTGAATTAGAAAAACAATTGGCCGAAAAAGAAGAACAACAACGCAGAGAAATTGCCAACATTCAGTCCAGAGAAAATGCTGAGATTTTGAAAGTTGCCGAAGAAGAAAGATTAAAATCTGAATCAGTTAGAATTGCTACCGAAGAAACCCTTCAAGTAGCCGAAGAAAACAAGCAACGACAAGTGGTTATTGCGGCAAAAAATAAAGAAAGAGCCGAATTAGTTGAGACAGAAAGAGTTCAAAAAGACCGAATGCTCGAAGCTACCGAAAGAGAACGAGTTGTCGCTTTAGCGGATATTGAAAAAGACAAAGCGGTTGAAGTGGAAAAGAAAAACATTCAAGATGTGATTCGCGAACGTTTAGTAAAAGAAAAAACAGTAGTAGAAGAACAACAAAATATTTTTGATGTAGAAGCATTCAAAGGTGCCGAAAGAGAAAAACAAGTACAATTGATTATTGCATCCCGTGAAGCAGAAGAAAACTTAATTGCCATGACTCGTGCTGCAGAAGCCAGAAAACAATCGGCTGAAAAAGATGCTCAAAAATATGTAATCGAAGCACAAGCCAAACGTGATGCTGCTGAAAAAGAAGCAGAAGCTCGTAAAATTATTGCCGATGCTCAAGCAAAAGAAGAAGCAACGGTTGGTTTATCGGAAGCTCAAGTAATGCATGCCAAAGCAGAAGCTATGGAAAAACAAGGTTTTATTGAAGCAAACATCATTGAGAAAAAAGCGGCTGCAAACAAACAAGAAGGTTTGGCACAAGCCGAAGTAATCAAAGAAAAAGCTTTTGCAGAGGCAGCCGGAATTACCGAAAAAGCAGAAGCAATGAAAAAACTAAACGATGCCGGAAAAGACCACGAAGAGTTTAGATTAACCTTAGCCAAAGAAAAAGAAGTAGAATTAGCTGAAATTGCCATTCAAAAAGATATTGCTCAAGCACAAGCTCAGGTTTTAGCGGAAGCATTCAAATCGGCTAACATTGACATCGTGGGCGGAGATAACACTTTCTTTGACAATGTGGTAAGACAAGTTTCTGCCGGAAAAGGAATTGATAAATTCATTCAGCACAGTGAAAATGCACAATTGGTAAAAGAAGCTTTACTAAGCAATGACGGCGATGAAAACCTAATTGGCAAGATCATGAATATGGTTGAAAAATATAAAATTTCATCCGAAGATATCAAAAACCTAAGCGTAGCTTCCCTGATTTTTCAACTGAAAGGAGTTGCCAATGACCAAGAGCAAGGAATTCTTGCCCGAGCAATGAACATGGCTAAACATTTAGGCATCGACAACAAACCGTTAAAGTAAAATTTAATCGATTCATTCTAAACTAAATAATTCTCTACTCTTTTGGTAGAGAATTATTCTGGTTTTTCTTTTACTTTCCTTTGATTTCAAAGCTAATTGAAGTTTTTAAAAAAAAGACTTTTAAAATTTTACCAAAAATTAATGAGCAACGAACAATTAAATACGGGTACATACGAAATCATTCAAAACCGATTGAATGAACAAAAAGAAAATTTAATTCAACGCATTCAAGCTTTAAACGAAGATCGAAAAAAGGTGTTTGGCGGTGTTGATTTTTCGCTAATTGCGAATGAACGTATCTCAACCGACCAAAATTGCCAGATAAAAGACATTTTCTCGTTAGGAAATCTGTGTTTAGTTGGACACAATACGCATTTAGGTTTGCGAACGGAAATTAATCTAAGTGATGTGTTTTCGGCTTATTTGTTAATCGATAATCGTTTTGAACCGCAACCTATTCAGTTTATTGAAGATGAAACGTTTATTGAAGAATTCAAAAACCTTTATAAATATTATCGAAATACCCTTTTTGTTCGCTTTCACATTACACAAAACTACCTGTATTTTGTGTTTCAATTATCCAATAGTTCTTCGGATATTAAAGCGTTCAAATGGTTAATTAAAGACAATACACTCACTTTTGTGGATGCCAGAAGTGCTGCCGAAGTAAAATATCCTACCCAACAAGAGTTCGTTTGGACAAAAGTTACGCGTGAAATGCAACGCAAAGGAAGTCATCCGCACGTTTCATTGGCTGATAAAGTTTTTGTGGAAGCAATCGGTGGCGACATTACCATTAAAATTGAAGACAATACCAACAGTGGAAAAGGAATTTATAGCGAAGATGTTGCTCACAAAGATCAAACGTTAGATGATGCTGAAATTCATTATTTTGATTATAACAATTTGGTTATTTTTAAGATAAAACCGTATCAAGAAGCAGAACGTTTTTTCATCTATAACCACAAAGAGAAGAAAGTTGCACGAGTTGATTCGCTAAAATATTCCATTATTCTTTTGCCCGAAAATCAAGGGGTTATTTATCCAAATGGCTACGCTTTGCAAACCGGAGAAATTCGTGTGATTGCTTCGGAAGATAAACCCGTTTATTTTAAGAGAAGAATCGTTGGAAATAATGGAGAAAATTTCATGTTTGTTTTCTACGACGAGCAATCGTATGATTATTTATTAATTCCGTACAACATAATTAAGCAAACCATCGAAACACCAATTAATTGCAATGGTTTTACATTATTTGATAACGGAAAATTGGCTTATTTTAAATCGAATGAAGAAACCAAACACCATTTAATTCAAATTTGGCAAACTCCTTTTACCAAAGAAATTAAAATAGACGATTCGCTAAAAAACAATCTATTATACAAAATTGGGAATAAAGATTTAGTTCGAGTGATGGCAGAATCGCAAGAATTGAACATTTTATTGTCTAAAAAAGACTCGTATTCGGGTTTGTATGATGATATTGTCAAACAAGCCACGATCATTTTAGACAGCTATTATTTCCTTGGCGAAAAAGAAGTGCATCAACTCAATGAGCCTTTACTCGAAATCAGAAAAATTGCTCATGCAGCGATTAATGAATTTGAGAAAGCCCAAGAAATTAAAAACAAAACTGCTCAAACGGTTGCCGAATTACAAGAAAAATGTGAAAAGATTTTATCAGACACTAGTGTTGTTTCCTATCAATCATTAGATCAATACATTGCTGCTTTGTCGCAAATTCGTGCCTTGCGTGGCGAATTAATTGGTGCAAAAGAATTAAAATATGTAGAAATTCCTTTGCTCGAATCGCTAGAAAAACAATTGCATGAAAGAGCAGATGAACTTTCCAATGCGTGTGTTTCTTTTCTACTGCAAGACAATGCTTTAATTCCATATCAAGAAAAAGTTGCATTAATTAATCAACAAATTGCTGATCTTAAAAAAACAATTGATGCCAAAACGCTTGAAAAAGATATAGATGAATTAGCACTTCAATTGGAATTGTTGGTTGACATCGTCAATAATTTAAAAATTGAAGATGCGTCACAATCCACACAAATAATTGAAAACATTTCGTTGATTTTTGCTCAAATCAATCAACAGCGAATTGAATTAAATAACAAAAAGAGAGAAATTTCCGGGAAAGAACTTTCGGCCGATTTCAAAGCACAAATCACGCTTTTTGATCAAACCGTAATCAACTTTTTAGAATTAGCCAATACCGCAGAAAAATGCGATGATTTCCTCAACAAGCTATCCATTCAATTAGAAGAAATGGAAGCTAAATTTGTTGATTTTGATGATTTTATTCAACAAATCAGCGAAAAACGAGAAGAAGTTTATGGTCATTTTCAAAATAAAGCCGTTCAGTTAACCGAAGCCAGAAACAAGCGTACGACGCAATTGTATCAATCGGCAGAACGCATTTTGAAAGGTGTAAAAAACAAAGCTGCTTCCTTTGCAACCGAAACCGAAATCAACGGTTATTTTGCTTCGGATTTAATGATTGAAAAAGTGCGGGATATTGCCAATCAATTAAAAGAGTTAAACGATAGCAATAAATCTGAAGAAGTCAATACGTTATTAAAAACAGCTCAGCAAGAAGCCGTTAGAAAACTAAAAGATAAGAATGAAATTTATGAAGATGGCGATGCTGTCATTGCTTTTGGTGACTATAAATTTGCGGTAAATAAGCAAAAACTTGATTTAACATTGGTTTTAAAAGACCAAAACTATTTCTATCATTTAACCGGAACTAATTTTTATCAACCAGTTGAATTTGAAGAAATTGAACAATATAAAGAAGTTTGGAATCAAGAATTTATTTCCGAAAACCACAAGGTAAAACGCTTTGAGTACATGGCTTGGGAACTATTCTTGCAACAAGAAAACATTGTTCCCGAATCGGTGAATTTGCAACGAGTGCAAGAATTTATGGCGGCACATTTTGGTGAAGGTTTAGTAAAAGGTGTGCATGATGTGGATGCATTAGTCATTTTACAACATTTACAACAAATTAATAATGAGTTGGGTGTACTAAAATATACGCCTTCCGAAAGAGCATTGGCACAACTATTTTGGTTTTTTCTGAATGAAGAAGACAAAGAATTTTATGAAAAGCAGTTTAGTGCCGTTAGTTTATTGAAAGAAACATTCAGTAGTTCGGAACAATTCAAATATTTAAACAAACGGTTATCGCAAAAAATTGATGAATTCAATATCACTTTTGATGGTTTCGATTTGGTTTCTTCTTATCGAACGGCAGTTTATCTGAAAAAAGAAAACCGTAAAGCTTTCTCCATTTCAAAAATTGCTGCAGATGCCTACGAGCGTTTCTTTAAAAGTTTAAAAGAAAAAGGGAAAGATGTGGTTTTCATTAATCAAGTAAAAGATTTATACAGCTATCCTTCTGCTTGTTATGATATTGTTGAAAATGCTTTAAAAACGTTTTTGATCGAAGAAAACATAACGATTTCTCAAGCTTTTATTGAAGAAATTGCCGCTTTTGTATTGACGCAAAATTATCATAAAAAGCAAATTGTAAACATCAATTCTTCGGTTGAAATACAAGGTTTAAAATCCATTGAAAGTAATCTGACTTATACCTTGGATTATTATGAATTTTCTGCTCGTTTGGATTATTTTCATTCCAAATTAAAACCCGCATTTTTAGCCTTACAACAACTCAAAAAACAGTGGGTTGATGCGAAAAAGAAAGAATTAAAACTACACACGTTTACCAGTCAGGTTCTAACTTCTTTTGTTAGAAATAAATTAATAAACGATGTTTATTTTCCATTAATCGGAGCCAATTTAGCCAAACAAATTGGAGCAATTGGCGACAATAAACGAACCGATAGAATGGGAATGCTTTTATTGGTTTCGCCGCCAGGTTATGGAAAAACCACTTTAATGGAATATTTGGCCGATAGAATGGGATTGGTTTTTATGAAAATTAATGGCCCATCGATTGGTCATGACATCACCTCAACCGATCCGAGTGAAGCCAAAAATGCCGGAGCAAGACAAGAATTGGAAAAACTAAATCTTGCTTTTGAAATGGGTGATAATGTGATGTTATATTTGGATGATATTCAACATTGTAACCCAGAATTTTTACAGAAATTTATTTCATTAGCTGACGGACAACGAAAAATTGAAGGAATTTATAACGGAGAAGCCAAAACGTATGATTTACGCTCCAAGCGTTTTTGTTTGGTCATGGCCGGAAATCCTTATACTGAAAGTGGCGACAAATTCCAAATTCCAGATATGTTGGCCAACCGAGCAGATACGTATAACTTGGGCGATATTTCCGGTTCAAGAGGTGATTTATTCGACTTGAGTTTAATTGAAAATGCGTTAATGTCTAACGAATATATGGTTCGATTAACACAACCCGCCTATCAAAACTTGTATAAATTGTATGATGCCATTCAGCAAAATGACACCAATTATGATTTGGAAGGCAACTTTTCTTCGCAAGAAATAGAAGATTTTAAACAGGTTTTAGCAAAGATTATTCAAGTGAGAACAACGATTTTAAAAGCCAATGCACTTTATATAAAATCGGCTGCCATGTCTGATGATTATCGCAATGAACCGAACTTTAAATTACAAGGTTCTTACCGAGATATGAATAAATTAGTGTCAAAAATTCAACCTATTTTAACCGAAAAAGAAGTTGAAAACATTGTATTGAATCATTACCAAAACGAATCACAAACGCTAACGAATGGTGCAGAAGCTAATTTGCTAAAGCTAAAAGAATTAATGCAAATTCAAACCGAAGAAGAGCAAAATCGTTGGGAAGAAATCAAAACCACTTTTGTGAAAAACAAACTTTTAAAAGGTGTTGGTGGCGATGATCGAATGGCACAAGTAATTGCGTTACTTTCTGAATTTTCAGATGGTTTAAATGGGATTAAAGATGTGTTGAAGAAGTAAATTTTTATAACCTTGTTTATTATTTGTATTTGATTGATAAAATCAGATTGTATAAGCGAGGTTTTATTTCTTTTTAATTATACTTAAAAGCACACTTCTCTCATTTCGATAAACGAAATACATAAAAACAAGTAGCAAACCAATTCCAACAAAGTAGTTTTCTCTAAAACCGTAAAAATAAACAAAAGAAAATAGGATAGAAAGTCCAAGATAGCCACCTATTTTATTTTTATCATACGGAATTGGATAATGACGATTTCCGAGGTAATACGAAATGGTCATCATACTGCCATACGCCGCAATCGTTGCAATCGCAGAACCCATATAACTGAATTTTTCTATTAATAAAAAGTTTATTGTTAGTGTAATAATTGCTCCAACAATTGAAATATAAGCTCCCATTTTGGTTCTATCGGTCAACTTATACCAAACGGAAAGATTCGTGTAAATTCCTAAAAAGAAATTGGCTAACACAATCAACGGAACAACTTTCATCGCTGACCAATACGTTTCATTCGGAATCAAAAATAATTTTAAAATATCGGCAAATACAATTACTGATAGAAAAATTAATGAACCAAAAATTACAAAATATTTCGTCACATCAGCATAGGTTTGCGGTGCATTTTCGTTTTTAGCATAGCTAAAGAAAAACGGCTCAATTCCCAAAGAATAAGCAGTTCTGAAAAGCACCATAAACAAACCGATTTTGTAACAAGCGGAATAAGCTCCGATTTCCGATTTACTCACATTAAACCAATCCAATAAAATTTTATCAAAATGTTCGTTGATGGAAAAAGCCAATCCTGCAATTAAAATCGGGAAACCATATCGAAGCATTTTCTTCCACAATTGAGCATCAAAATGCCATTGAATATGAAAATAATTTGGTGAAAGAACGATTAAGGTTAGCAAACTAGCCACAATACTCGATACAAAAATATAACCTATTTGAAAGTTTTCTATGTATAAACTGGCTAAAAAACTATCTGGATTGGCTAGTGCAATTTTGGGTAAATACAATAAAAAGAAAATGTTCAAACCTAGGTTAACCGCTACATTTCCAATTTTAATAATGGCATAAATAACTGATCGTTGATAAGCTCTTAATTTGGAAAATGGAATAATCACCAACGCATCTAGCACTAAAATCCAAATAGCATAAGTGATGAATTCTACATCAATTCCTGAAAGATTAGCTAACGTATTTCGGAATAAAAGCGAACCAATTAAGAACACAATTGTTGTCCAAAAAACAGAAATTGTTGATGTTCCGATGACGGCTCGTTTGTCGTCATGCGAATTATAAAACCGGAAGAAAGAAGTTTCCATTCCGTAAGCCAAAATCACATTAAAAACGACCAACCATGAAAAAATAATGGATACTTCGCCATAAGCTGATGAATCCATAACGTCGGTGTACAATCTAACTAATAGAACACTCAACATTCTGGGAAGCACGGTGGCAAGCCCATAAATGGCAGTTTGTTTAAAAAGTGATTTGTAAAGTCCCAAAGTGGCTGTTGAATTTATTTTGCAATCAAGCAAAATTAACTATTTATTTGACTTTTCGGTCACGTTAGTGAATTTGTAGTGTTTTATTTTGCCGTTTTGGGTGAATTCTAAAACGGCTTCGTTAGAATTTAACTGAAATTGTTGTTTTTGAGGAATTGGTGGTTGATTTCCGTATTCATTTTCAGGATTTGCATCGAGAATTAAATCAGGTTTAATGAAAACAGCTTCTACTTTTTGAGCGGAAATCAGTTTAATTTCTTCTGTTTGGTTTCTGAAATAGAGTTTTTCAAGTTTTATATCTTCTGAAATGGATTGTTGAAATACAATTACAAAATGGGTTTGATTACCTTTTATTTGATAAAAATAATCAGAAATTGGAATGGGAAATTGGGTTTGGAAGGTTTCTTTTGAAGCACATCCTACCAAGAAAAATAAAATTATAATTGAAAAATTTCTCATTTTATAAATTTAGGGAATTTAACCCAATAACTTAGATGCCATGAACTTGAAATGGACTAATTATACTATCCACACCAATTAAAAAGTTTTATAACTCTATAATTTTTCTTTTCTTTAATTTCTTTGCATTTTTCTTTTCCTCTTTCGAGTTTTTTAATTCTTTGATCATACGATTCCAAACCAATTGAATGTCTTCTTTTATCAACTTTGCTTTTATCAAATATTTCCGGTTCGTGCCATTCACAATAATAATTTTCCTTACAATTAATGATACTAAATTTATTTTGAAAATCAATGATTGATGCGTAGTGCTCTGGTTTAATATTTCCTTTTTTGAAGTTCTCGACGCAACAAATTATTATAACGACAGTCTCTAGGATATGAATAATAGTGCAATAAAATTAACTTAGCTTTATTGTTGACAAACCCATAATTATTATTGTTTTGCGAACCCACTCGCTCCATTCCTATCAATTTTTCTCCCGGATAGCCGTGCCTTTCTATCAAAGGGATTAGACCTTTTTCTACTATATTTGAAACAATAGAATCATAATTACTTAGCGAATCAAGGTAGAAAATCTTCCATTTATTATCTAATATTGATAATTTTTCAACTTCGTTTTTTAATTCATGATCGATCGATTGATAATAGATTAAACTATCACTTTTAAAGAATTGTTTTAATTTAAGCTCTATTTTGTTGTCTTTTATAAAATTAAATAATATACTATCTTTTTCAAAATCAGAATACCTAAGTCCAGATTGAAAACCTTTTCTTGTAAAAAAAATAAAGTCTTTTAATTGATTACAAACTGCACTAACTTGAGCTGCAGTAAAACAATTCTCTACATACGGCTTGATATTGAATTTAAAAGCTTGTTTATAAAAATCATTTGCTTTTGTATAATCTTCTGAAAGAATAAATCGTTCGGCTTCATTTATTAGATGAGTACGGTCTATTTGTTCTTTGCTGATTCTTTCATTTGAATTTTTAATCGCACAAGAAATCATCAATAAGTTTACAATTAATAAAAACAAGATTGTTTTTTTCATTTTATAAAAATACAAATATCCTTTAAAAATTGTTTTTATTTTAGACAACTAAATTTGTGGTTGTGTTCAACTTGAAAAACAAACAATTAAAAGTTTTTGTAAGTTTGTAAAAAAGAAAGTTATGAATGTATCACTTGAAATAAAAAAAATTCAAAAAGAGTTAGAATTGATTCAAGATGAAAATCTTATTAACTCAATAAAATCGCTATTGGCTTTCGCTAAAAAGCAAAAAACGGCAGCAGTTTTAAATTCATTCACTGTTGATGAATATAAAAAAAGAGCAGAACAGTCTGAACAAGATATAAAATTGGGAAGATTTATAGATGTTGATGATTTATAGATGAGAAAAGTTGTAATTACTCATTTTGCTCTATTTCAAATCAAATCTATTTATGATTATTATTGCATTTACGCTTCGGTAAAAATTGCAAAAAAGATTAAATTACAAATAATAACTTCTATAAAAACACTTAAAAACAAAGAAGTTGAATGGCAAGAAGATGAATTTTTAGGTTATCTTAATAAAAATCACAAACGATTGATTTGTGGTAATTACAAGATTATCTATTATTACAACGTTGACGAAAATAGAGTTTATGTAACGGATGTTTTCGATTCAAGACAAGATCCTGTTAAAGAAAAAGGTTGAATTAACTCTTCTCCTCCAAAAATTTTACAAAATGAAATCCTTTCGGCACAAATCCGTGGTTAAAATAAAATTTATGAGCCGGGAAATTATTTGTATAAGCATCTAAAGCAACGACTTTACAACCTAAATCAATAGCTTTCTGATTTAAATGTTCTGTCAATAATTTGCCAACACCTTTGGAACGATGATTCGGATGAACGATCACATTGTCTAATTCTAAATATTTTCCGCACCACAATTTGGTTCCGACCCAAAAACCGGAAAGTCCAACAGGTATTTCATTCTCGTATGCAACCAATTGTTTGTAATTATTAGGCAACATTTCGTCTAACAAATCACCGTAAATTTGTTCGGTAAATTCAGGATACAATTGCTGAATTAAAGGCAATTGTTGAAGCATTTCTGCTTTGGTTGTGATTTCTTTTAGTTGCATTTTACTTTTGATTCTTATTTTTAGCCACGAACTTGCCTGCCGGCAGGCAGGTTACACGAATTAACACAAATTTTTTTATATTTTCTTCGCCGCTGATTCGCAGATTATGCCCTTTTTAATTTTAAAAAATCAGTGAATCAGCGGCTAATAATTAATCCTTCTTCAATAACGATTCATTAAACAAATTCAAAATTCGAGTGTATTCATCTACCCACGAATAGGTTTCTTTAAATCCGTGCGATTCCACCGGATAGACTGCTAAATCCCAATCTTTTTTTCCTAATTCGATAAATCGTTGCGATAAACGAACAACATCTTGAAATTGTACATTGTTGTCCACCATTCCGTGCATCATCAATAATTTATCTTGCAATTTATCAGCAAAATAAATTGGTGAACTTTTTTGATAAGCTTTTGGATCGGTTTCCGGAAAATTCAAAATATTTCCCGTATAACCGTGGTTGTAATGAGCCCAATCTGTCACTGAACGTAAGGCTGCTCCTGCTTTAAACTCTCCGGGCTGAGTTAGCAACGCCATTAATGTAATAAAACCGCCGTAGGAACCGCCGTAAATACCAACTCGAGTTTCATTAATTCCTTTTTGTGAAACCAAGAATTGTTTTCCGTCTAAATGATCTTCTAAATCTAATCCGCCCATATGACGATAAATTCCGGTTCGAACATTGCGACCATAACCATCGCTTCCACGATAATCGATATCTAAAACCGTATAACCTAAATCGGTCAGCAAATTGTGAAACATATATTCACGATGATAGCTACTCCAAAAATTATGAGCATTTTGCAAATAACCTGCTCCGTGTACAAAAATGATGGCTGCTTTGTTTTTAATTTCTGGTTTTGGTTCATAAATTCGAGCATAAACATCTGTTCCGTCTTTGGCTTTGAAGGTGATAACTTCGGGTGATTTCCAAGGATAATTATCAAACGTTTTAGTGGTTGAAAAGGTAATTTGCTCTAAAGTCGTGTTCGGTTTGTTATCTGCAACATACAATTCCCACGGTTTATTTTTAGAAGAATAACGAACCAACAACGTTTTTTCGTCGGGAGAAATTTCTACTTCGTGAGCTCCTTCTTTGGTTAAAATCGGAGTCATTTTTTGCGAAGTGATATCTAATTTATAGAATTCTCGATTGCCTGGATGTGTTGTGTTTGTGGTAATGTAAAATGATTTTCCGTCGATGGAAGGCTTGACATTTCGAACTTCCCAATTGCCTTTGGTGAGTTGCGTTTTTTTCTTGTTTTTTAAATTCATCAAATACAAATGCGAAAAACCACTGGCTTCCGATTGAAAATAAATGGTTTGATTATCTTTCAAAAACCCCAAAGTTCCTCGACTGAAAGCATAACCCGGAATTCCCGGACCGTCTATCCACGCTTCGTCGTGTTGATGATCGAGTTCGGTAATGGTCGCCGAATTCAAATCCAATTGCACAATCCATCTGTCTTTGTTGTCTTGACTTCGTATTTCAAAAACAGCTAAAGTTCCATCTTCATTGAAAACGGGAGCTTGCATCACAATTGCTTTTTCTGTTTTTTCTTTATCCTTTAAATCATTATATTCTTGATAATATTTCGGGAATTCTGAAATGCCGGTCAAATTTGAAAAAGAAACGAATGCAACCGAATCCTTTTCGACAGAATAAATACCAAATTTGTGTTTGGAGAAATTTTCTGTTGATACTTTTGCCCTAGCATTAGTGTTTTTAGTATAACCATCGGCGGTAATAAATTGTTCTACTTTAGTTGGGTTTGATGTGGGATAATCGGATTGTCTGAACGTGACAAACTTTCCATTTGGTGATGGTGTAAGCTGTTCCATCGAAACTTTATCATAAAAAAATTCTTTTGGAAATGCTTTTTCGTTTGATTCTGATTTGGATTTATTCCATTCTTTTAGAGCTTCCTGATCGTTTACAAATTGAAATAATTCTTTTTGTTGATTGATTAAAAAGTTCTCTTTTTCTTTCTTTTCCGATTCTTTTCCTTGTTTAAAATTGGTGAGCTGAATCATTGAAAAATCAGTCAAATCCAATTGAAAAATGTTGTTGTTTTGTTGGAAGAAAATTAGTTTCGGGTTATCGCTTCTTTGTAAATTTGAAATTCGCCCCGATGAAACAATTACTTTTTTGTGGGTTTTTGTTTTTTTATCATACGAAAACAAATTGCCATTTTGGATATAAAAAACCTCATTAAACTGCTTTTGATCTTCAAAATTTTCTTCTGTAAATGAAATATCCTTTTGAAGCAATTGAGGCGATTTCATTCCTTTTTTCCAAAAATAAGTACTGTTTCCTTTTTCGTTTTTCGGATTCCAATCAAAATAAAGAGTAGAACCATCAATCGACCAGCGGTGATTTTCGGGTTGATGACCGATGAACTCATCGCCTTTCATGATTTCGGGCAACGATAATATTTGAGAGAAAATAGTTTGGAATAGTAAAAAAGCAAAAACGGAAGCGTAATATTTCATCTTAAAAAAATTAGATTCTCAAAGATATAAATAAAAAAAGATTTTGATTTTTGATTACTAAAAAGTGAAGGGATGAATTCATTATCTTTTGAGCGAAAAATGACCTTTCATATTTCTACCATCATCAAAATAAACCGAATACCAATAATCTGAAGCTGGCAATGATTTCCCATTAAAAGTACCATCCCAACCATTTAAAATGTTATTAGAATCCATATAGAATAATAAAATTCCGTAACGATTATAAATATAGATTTTTAAATCCGGATACAAATTTGTTACTTCATCACTAAGTTTCCAATAATCATTTTCACCGTCTCCGTTTGGAGTAAAATATTTAGGGAAACTGAGTATAAAAACCTCCGTACTTATTGGTGTTTCACATTTATTAATATCTCTTACATACACGGTGTACAAACCCGGTGGAACATTGGTAAACGTATAAGAAGTTCCTTCGCCATAATAGTTGAATCCATTTATTGAAAATTCGTAAAGACTAAAGCCGGTTACCGAAACATAAATTTGGTTATCATCAACTGTTACAACTCTAAATACAGGTGTATATGTGTTTCGAACACTAAAATTCTTAGTTACAGTACATTGAATTCCGTTTTGTGTTTTTGTAACTGTTACAGAATAATTTCCGCTTTCTGTTAACGTAAACTGCCTTGAATTAGATAAAACTATTCCTGCGGAATTCCTCCAAATCCAAGTGTTATTGGCAATTCCTCCATCTAAAACAGGGGCCGGTTGAATTAAAGGATCACAAATTATATAACTTTCTTGAATATCTAAAACTATTTCGTCATTCACAATCAATTGAATTGGACCAATTCCACCACACGAAAAATCATCATTTTCAATTCTAACCCAAATTGTTGTTGTTGATGTAGTAAAATATCTACCTTCGATAGGATTTGCTTTTGTTTGAGCATCTTGTTCACTTTCAAAAAAACTAACTGTAGAAGAAAGTGGAATGCCGAATAAATTCCGGATTTCATCTTCTTTAAAACCAATATTGAATGTTCCTTCGCCATTATTTAAAACATTATCGGAATCTTCGCAAATATACATGTTGGCAATTGGGTCTAGAACAATATAGGATGATTCAATGAAAAAATTACTAATTGATTCGCAGCCTTCCAGACTGATGATTTTTACAAAAATTTCTTCGGGATTTGTTTGATTTTGATAAGTTTCATGACCTTCTATTTGATTGGTGTCGAGGGTTGCATCGTTTAAAGTCTTATAAAAATAATATTCATAATCCGGATTTGGATTATTCATTTTATTTCCAATTTCCTCAAGATTAAAAAATGATACTCCATCATTATCGGAATCACATTGAATAAGCACTTGGTTTGGATCAAGAGATGGTAAAGGATATACTTCTAAATCTTTATAAAGAACAACCGGATAATCATTTATGACTATTGTGGCTTTAATAAAGTGCATCCCGGAAGTTGAGAACTGGTGGGTGGGGTTCATTAAAGTTGATGTTGTTCCGTCTCCAAAGTCCCACAAAACAGATTGTATTGGAGCGTATGCATCAAGCTCAAAATTGAAAATTGCATCAACGCAATCGTCTTCAATAATTATTCTGTTTCTTAAAAAAGAGGCAACAAAAATTGGCAATCCTCTTGTTGATTTATTTGGATTTAAGCTCACTGCATTTTCTTGAAAATCACAAGCTTCTGCCGGAAGGTGAGGTTTATTTATCACACTAATTCTTCCTGAAGGGTTATCCTCTGTTCCCTGAGCTATATAAATTTTTCCATTTCGAGCTAATTGCATCGATTTAGCATTTGGTACGGTAAAAAGAGGAAGGAGATAAGGCTCCTCTATTGGATTGAGCTCGACTTGAACAACAAAGTTGTTGCCCGAATAATAAAGCACATCAGAATTTTGTGAAAATTCAAGGCCGTAAGGATTAATTAACAACCCTAATCGTGGAGTGGTACTAAATTTTTTGGAAAGACTAAATGTGTTATTTTCATTATTGAAGTCATATAAATAAATTAACATATTGTCATAATCAGTTACAGCAATTCGCTCACCGTTTGGAGAAATTTTCATGGTTCCTTTTGGACCTAAAGCCTGATCATCTTGGGTATAGACCTGTGGAGCCGAAATACCATTTTCTGTAATATTATAAACTCTAAAAGTATTTCTTGGCGAAATGGCTGTGTTTTCCTCTTTTCCAAAAGTAATTAATCGTATGGTATTGCTTTCTGCGTGATGAATTGCAGCAATTCTGCTTATTGGTTCACGCTCCATCAAAATGTTTTGTTCTTCCAAATAACCCAAAGGAAACTCAGGGGTAAAACGAATTATAGAATGAATTAATCCGTTAACTTGGTTTTCTTTGGCCGAAAAAATATAATAGGTTGATTCATCATTAGGTTTTGGAATAATGATAGTGGTTTGAATGTCTTCAATTTCATTTGCCAAGTAAAATGCATCTTCAATAATTTCGTGGTTTCTATTCCAAACTACTCTGCCGTTTGTATAGAACAATAGATTTCCATCTTTG
Source organism: Flavobacterium azooxidireducens (assembly GCF_023195775.1). NCBI lineage: Bacteria > Pseudomonadati > Bacteroidota > Flavobacteriia > Flavobacteriales > Flavobacteriaceae > Flavobacterium > Flavobacterium azooxidireducens. The sequence goes on along the minus strand of NZ_CP096205.1, from coordinate 1,571,365 downwards.
TCGGAAATACTTGCACATCCGGCTGGAGTATCCATACTGCCATCATTAAGTACTTGAAACAATCCGTCACTAAAGTTCATGCCCGAATTTTCTCCAAAATACCAATGGTTTGTCTCGTTTTGAGAGAAAACAATAGTAGAAAAGAGTAACAGAAAAAACGAAAAACTTTTTCTAAAAAAGTATGAATTTGGTTTATTAATCATCGAACAGCTATAAAATCAATCCATAAAAATAGTAAAATTATGTTGTTTAAATCACTTTTTTCTGTCATTAATTAAAAATTAACATATTGAATTTGTGGCAGTAGAGTGAAAAAAGTGAAAAAAAGATGCCTTCTCTAACTAATTAAATTTAAAGTTGAATTGCTTTTTAATCTTTGAAAACTGAAAACAACACATTTATGAATCTTAAGAAAAACCCTCTTTTTATTTTACTTTTATTGCTAAAAACTACGGAAATTTTTTATATGTTTGATAAATTTAAAATCTAATCCAATGAAAAAAACATTGCAATTATTAATCATTTTATTTTTAACAAACAGCTACAGTCAAGTTGTTTTTGAAAAAGGATATTTTGTAAACAATCAAAATGAAAAAATTGAATGTTGGATAAAAAATCAAGATTGGATAAACCAACCTAAACAAATTGAATACAAACTTTCAGAAGACGGTAAAACAGAAGTAACAGATTTTAACCAAATCAATTCTTTTCAAGTTTACAACACTCCGCATTATTATAAAAAACAAGTTGTAAATATTGATCGAGAAAAAAATAGTGAGGGTTTTAATCCGAAACTTGAACCAGTTATATTAAAAGTGTTGGTAGAAGGAAAAGCTTCGTTATATGAAGATGTCTCTACTGGGTTGTTCTTTTATAAAAACGAAAATGAAGAAATAAAACAACTGATTTTTAAACGTTATGAAAATAAGGACGTTAAGATTATTGAAGATTTCTCTTATCGCACAGAATTATACAATAACGTAAAATGCCGGGATAATTCGGCAGAAAAACTACGTAAAATTAATTATAAACAAAATTCGCTAGTTAATTATTTTACCGATTATAATCAATGTGTTAATAATGATTTTAAGAATTATACAGAAAATCAAACTAAGTTTTTGTATAATTTAAAAGCAATCGCAGGAACAGCAATTAATACAAATATGAAAACGGAAATCAATTTTTTTCCCTCCGAACACAATGCATCAATAAAACACACTAATTCGGATATCTCAGTCAATGCAATTATAGGTGCCGAATTTGAAATGCTTCTTCCATTTAATAAAAACAAATGGGGAATATTTATTTCTCCAACATTTCAAAGTTATAAAAATGAATCTTCTACAATTTATAATGATTTTATGGGTCGCTATTATATGATTTCAACGATTCCATCTCAAGGTCCTGTAAATACGTATTTTAGTTATACTTTGAAAATTGAAAGAGAACACAAATATACTTTTATTGAAGTACCTATTGGAATTAGATATTACTTTAACGTAAATGAAAAAAACAAATTTTTCATCAATGCTTCTTATGGGTTTATTTTGAATTTAAGCACAACTGAAAACGTTAGTTTTGAAACATTAGCTTCACATCCAATTCTGCCTCCATTAAGGATTGAAAACACAAACTCCAAAGCTTCAGGTTCTACAAAGTTTGGCGTAGGCTATGTAGTTAATTCTAAGTTATCAATTTCTGCGAATTATTCAATTTTGCAATTATCTCAAAGCAATATTATTGGATTTTCGCTACAAGGTTCTTATCGATTTCTTTAGCAATAAAAAATATCAAAAAATCAAAAAGCTTTTTCCTTTCAATAAATTTTAAATCTAATCCAATGAAAAAAATATTCCACTTACTAATTATTTTATTTTTAACAAACAGCTACAGTCAAGTTGTTTTTGAAAAAGGATATTTTGTAAACAATCAAAATGAAAAAATTGAATGTTTGATAAAAAATCAAGATTGGATAAATCAACCTAAACAAATTGAATACAAACTTTCAGAAGACGGTAAAACAGAAGTAACAGATTTTAACCAAATCAATTCTTTTCAAGTTTATAACACTCATCATTATTATAAAAAACAAGCTGTAAATATTGATCGAGAAACAAAAATTGAAGGTTTTAATCCGAAACTTGAAACAATAATCTTACGGGTTTTGGTAGAGGGTAAAGCAACATTATTTGCAGACATTTCCCGCAGCACCTATTTTTATAAAATTGACAATGGGGACATTAAGCAACTTGTTTATAAAAATTATGCTGATAATGATGGTAAAATAAATGAAGATTTTTCGTTCCGAACAGAATTGTATAACAATCTAAAATGTCGAGATAATTCTGCCGAAAAACTACGTAAAATTAATTACAAACAAAATTCGTTAGTTAATTACGTTATTGATTTTAATGAATGTTCTAATGCAAATTATAGTGAATTTAATGAAAGTAAAACGAAAACTGAATTTAACCTCAAAGCATTCGGTGGAGTCAACTTTTACACAATGGAATCAATAGTTACTGTAGGTTTTTTTGAAAATAGACCATTGAAATATAAATCGTCATCTAACATTAATTTTATGCTCGGTTTTGAAGCAGAAATGTTATTGCCTTTTCACAAAAACAAATGGTCAATATTTATTGCTCCAAATTATCAATCACAACAAAATCAAGAATTTTCTACTAGCCCAAGAGATTTATACGGAGGATATAACGGAACTTTAAGCTTAGAGGACTCATATTCATATCTAGATATACCTCTTGGACTTAGACATTATTTTCATTTAAATAAAAACTCCAAACTCTTTTTAGGGATTGCTTATAAATTTATTTTTATAATTGATAAAACAGAAAACAGGAGCTATGATCCTGAAATCAATTATGGTGTTCCTTTAAGAATTCTAGATGCATCAAGACAAACAAAAGGAAAGCAAATTAGCGTTGGTTATGTTTACAATAATAAATATTCATTATCAGGAAACTATTCTACCGTTCAACTCCCACAAAGTGATATTGTTGCATTTTCGGTGCAAGCTTCTTATCGATTTCTTTAGCAATAAAAAATCAAAAAGCTTTTTCCTTTCAATAAATTTTAAATCTAATCCAATGAAAAAAACATTGCAATTATTAATCATTTTATTTTTAACAAACAGCTACAGTCAAGTTGTTTTTGAAAAAGGATATTTTATAAACAATCAAAATGAAAAAATTGAATGTTGGATAAAAAATCAAGATTGGATAAACCAACCAAAACAAGTTGAATATAAACTTTCTGAAGACGGTAAAACAGAAGTAACAGATTTTAACCAAATCAATTCGTTTCAAGTTTACAACACTCCTCATTATTATAAAAAACAAGTTGTAAATATTGATCGAGAAAAAACTAGTGAGGGTTTTAATCCGAAACTTGAACCAGTAATATTAAAAGTATTGGTAGAAGGAAAAGCTTCGTTATATGAAGATGTCTCTACTGGGTTGTTCTTTTATAAAAACGAAAATGAAGAAATAAAACAACTGATTTTTAAACGTTATGAAAATAAGGACGGTAAGATAATTGAAGATTTCGTTTATCGTACAGAATTATACAATAACGTAAAATGCCGAGATAATTCTGCCGAAAAACTACGTAAGTTAAAGTATAAACAAAAAATGTTTATTGATTATTTTTCAGATTATAATCAATGTATAAATGGAGAATATGTTGATTTTTTAGAAAATAAAACAAAATCTAAATACGTTTTTAGAGCATTAGCTGGTGGTTCAATTAACACCGGTCTAAAGTCTGATGTATCTTTTTCTTCAACCACCGGGAAAAGAACATTAGAACACACGAATTCTGATTTGTCTGTGAATTTTTTAGTTGGAGGTGAGTTTGAAATTCTTTTACCCTATCGCAAAAACAAATGGGCATTGATTTTTTCGCTAACTTATCAAGGCTACAAAGATCAATCTACCAAAAGGTACAATAATGTTATTGGACGAACAGTTACAACAGAAATACCTTCAGCTCAAACACCTGTAACAACCTATTTTGGTTATGATATAGAATTTAAAAGTGAGTATAAATACTCGTTTGTTGAACTTCCTGTTGGAGTAAGATATTATTTTGATTTGAATAATAATTCTAAATTATTCGTCAATGCATCATATGGTATTATTCTGCCTTTAAATAGAACTGAAAATTTAAGCTTTGAATTCACATCTAGTTCAGCACCATCACTAACTATTGACGAACCAAAATCAAAATTTTCTTCGTTAGCAAAAATCGGAGGAGGCTATTCATTTAATGAAAAATATAGTGTTGGATTAGATTATTATATATTCAGAAATATTTCAAATGTGAACACTGGTACAATTTCGGTTGTAGCTTCTTATAAATTATTTAAAAAAAAATTGTGGTAAATAGAATTTTAAAAAGACAACTCTACCTATCACTTCAAAACAACTTTTTAGTTCATAAATCAGGTTTAGACTTCTAATTATATTTTTAAAAAACTCAAAAATTGAAACATTTCCTACTTCAAACAATAATTCTTCTAAGTTTTTATTCTGTAAATTCTCAGAACTATCCCAGCACGCACAAAAATACATCATCTATTGAATATCATGGTAAAACATTTGAAGATGAATATGCTTGGTTAGAAAAAATGAAGATTGCTGAAACTCAAAACTGGATTGATTTACAAAATAACATTACAGATTCAATCTTTAAGACATCAAACAAAGAATATAATGTAGCTAATAAAATAAAAGACTATGATTATTTATCTACCAATGCTCTGCCAACCAAAAAAGGGAATTATTTTTATATGCGATATAGAAAGGATAAAAACCTTCCTGCTGCCTTGTTTTATAGAAAAAACTTGAATGATGATGCTGTAGAGATTGTCAATCCGTATGAAATTACTAAAAACAAAAATGCCTATATAACTGGTTATTATCCATCTTCTAATAATAATTACCTTGCTTATAAATTAACCCCAGATGGAAGTGATCGGCAAGAAATAAGGTTTAAACAGTTTCATAAATCAAAAGATTTAGAAGACGTGCTCATTAACGTGAAATTTTCTAATGTAGTTTGGAATAAGAGTCTTGGCGTGTTTTATAAAAAAAACAGTAATCAAACAGCATTTGCAAAAGATTCTACTAATCAACTTTACTATCATCGAATAAACACCTCGCAAAATGATGATAAATTAATTTTTGACACTTCTGAAAGTGATAATAATTTTACTTTTCTAAACTTAAAAGACACTCTTTTTATCATTGAGAACATAAGAGAAAATGGTTTTAAAAACTATTATTTTTCTCCAATAGCAGATGAAAAAATTACCTTAAATAAGTTCATTAGTAATGATGAATCTAATTTTGATTTTATAACTTATAGAAAAGGAAAAATCTACTTTTCTTCTGACAAATATGAATGGGGAGACGTGCGATCATTTTCTATTTTAAACCGTGACGATGAAAAAGTTATCATTCCTCAACTCTTTAATAATTTATTATTGGAAACTCGTTTTTTGGGAGATTATATTATTTGTAAATATAAATCGGCAGGTGATTATATTTTAAGAATTTATAATGAAGAAGGGGTATTTCTACGAAAATTTGACGCTCCTCATAACATGAATGTAGAAGTAGAATTTTATAACAGTGAAACCAAGGATTTATTTGTTACATTTTCTTCCTATGTAATTTCGTATAGAAATTTTAAATTAAACCTTGAAACAGGAAAGTCACAAGAATATTATAATGAATACATTAGACCAAAGGTTACTTTGTTTCCATTGGATTATTTTGTTACAACTTATTCCACATTTAAAAGTCGAGATAACAAAGATATTCCCATCACAATTGTGCATAAAAAAGGTGTAAAATTAGACGGCTCAAATCCTACCTTATTAAAAGCTTATGGTGGTTTTAGAGTAGTAAACACTCCTCGTTATGATACCGGATTATTATATTTTCTTGAAAAAGGCGGTGTTTTTGCTTATGCAGAAATTCGCGGTGGTGGAGAAAAAGGACGAAACTGGCATAACAATGGCAAAGGTCAAAAGAAGATTAACACCTTTAATGATTTCATAGATGCTGCCGAATTTTTAATTAAGGAACAATATACTTCAAATTCAAAATTAGCAATAACAGGAGGTTCACAAGGAGGTTTATTGGTAGGAGTTGCGATGACACAACGCCCTGATTTATTTAAAGTAGCCATCCCAATTGTTGGTATTTATGATATGACCATGTTTGGAAAATATACTGCCGGAAAATATTGGTTTGAGGAATATGGAGATCCAGACAACAAAGAAGACTTTGAAAAAATGATGGTATATTCACCGTATCATAACATAAAAAATGATGTAAATTATCCTACAACATTGATTATTACCTCTGAAAATGATGACAGAGTTGTTGCTTCCCATTCTTATAAATTTGCTGCAAAATTGCAAAGCAGATCTTCACAAAAAAATCCAATTTATTTAAAAGTTGAAAAAGATGCTGGCCACTCTGGTAAAGTTTCAAATTATGTTGATAGAGTTGAAAAAAAGGCCGACTTCTATAGTTTCTTGCTATATCATTTAAAATAAAAAAGTCACGCTATTCACGTGACTTTCTTAACTATATGTTATTTTGATTATCCTTTCAACGCTTCTGCTCCACCAACAATTTCTAAAATTTCATTAGTAATCGCTGCTTGACGGGCTTTGTTGTAGGTTAATTTCAATTGATTTCTCAATTCGGTTGCGTTATCCGTTGCTTTGTGCATTGCAGTCATACGAGCTCCGTGTTCAGAAGCAAATGAATCGCGAATGGCTTTGTATAATTGTGTTTTTAATGATTTTGGAATCAATGTTAACACAATTTCTTCTTTGGATGGTTCAAAAATATAATCAGAACTTGCTACTGCTGCACCAACAACCGGAGCTAACGGTAAAAATTGTTCGGTTTGAACGATTTGTGTTGCCGCATTTTTGAATTGGTTATACACAATTTCGATTTTATCGTAATCGCCAGAAATGAATTTTTCTGTTAATAATTCAGAAATAGCTGCTACATTATCAAAAGTCAACGCATCAAAAACTTCACTTTTATTGGCAATAACAGAACACGTTTTACCTAAAACATCATTTCCTTTTTTACCAATGGCAACAACATCTACTTTTTTACCAACATACGAATCGGCTAATACTTTCACTTGTTTGATAACGTTGGTATTAAAAGCACCACACAAACCTCTGTTGGAAGTGATGGCCACAATTAAAACCTTTTTTACCTCACGTTGAGTAGTGAATTCTCCTCCAATTTCGCCTTCCATCGAAGCACTTAAACTTTGTAGAATTTCGGTTAATTTTTCGGCATAAGGTCGCATGGCTGTAATGGCATCTTGTGCCTTTTTTAGCTTTGCGGCAGAAACCATCTTCATCGCCGATGTGATTTGCATCGTGGATGAAACGGAACTAATTCTATTACGGATTTCCTTTAAATTTGCCATTTTTTTTAAAAGTTAGGAGATGGAAGATGGAAGATGGAAGTAGTAGATTAACTTCCTACTTCCAGCTTCTAGCTTCCGTCTTAATTATATTTCGCTGAAACTTCTTTCGCTGAACGGTCTAAAACATCCGTAATCTCATCTGAGAATTTACCGGCCTTTAAAGCGTTTAATGTATCTCTGTGTTTGTTGTTCAAGTATTCGATATAATCTCTTTCGAATTCTTTTACTTTATTTACAGGAACATTTCTCAACAAGTTTTTAGAACCTGCATAGATAATTGCAACTTGATCTTCAACTGTATACGGATCGTTTACAGCTTGTTTCAAGATTTCAACGTTTCTTCTTCCTTTTTCAATTACGTTTAATGTAACGGCATCTAAATCTGAACCAAATTTAGCAAACGCTTCCAATTCACGGAATTGAGCTTGATCCAATTTCAACGTACCGGATACTTTTTTCATTGATTTAATCTGAGCATTTCCTCCCACACGTGATACCGAAATACCTACGTTAATTGCCGGACGAACCCCTGAGTTAAATAAATCACCATCCAAGAAAATCTGACCATCTGTAATCGAAATTACGTTGGTTGGGATATACGCAGAAACGTCACCCGCTTGTGTTTCAATAATTGGTAAAGCTGTTAATGAACCACCACCTCTTACGATTGGACGTAAAGAATCCGGTAAGTCATTCATGTCTTTAGCGATATCATCATCAGCAATAATTTTTGCTGCTCTTTCTAATAATCTTGAGTGAAGGTAGAAAACGTCTCCAGGATAAGCCTCACGTCCCGGTGGTCTTCTTAATAAAAGAGAAACCTCACGGTAAGCAACTGCTTGTTTAGACAAATCATCATAGATAATTAAAGCCGGACGACCTGAATCACGGAAATATTCTCCGATCGCTGCTCCGGCAAATGGAGCATATACTTGCATTGGTGCAGGATCTGAAGCATTTGCTGCCACGATAACCGTGTAAGCCATTGCTCCTTTGTCTTCTAATGTTTTAGCGATTCCTGCAACCGTTGACGCTTTTTGTCCAATGGCTACATAGATACAAAACACAGGTTGACCTGCATCATAAAATTCTTTTTGATTTAAAATGGTATCGATACAAACGGTAGTTTTACCAGTTTGACGGTCACCAATAACCAACTCACGTTGACCTCTTCCTACCGGAATCATCGCATCAATTGATTTGATACCTGTTTGCAACGGTTCAGTTACCGGTTGACGGAAAATTACTCCGGGAGCTTTTCTTTCCAATGGCATTTCATAAAGATCTCCGCCGATTGGTCCTTTACCATCGATTGGATTTCCTAATGTATCAACCACACGACCTACCATTTGCTCACCTACTTTTAGGGAAGCGATACGTTGTGTTCTTTTTACGGTAGAACCCTCTTTAATACCTGTTGAAGGACCTAACAATACTACCCCAACATTGTCTTCTTCCAAGTTTAATACGATTGCTTCCAATCCGTTGTCGAATTGTACTAGCTCTCCGTATTGAGCATTTGATAAGCCGTAAACACGAGCAATACCATCACCCACTTGAAGTACTGTTCCTACTTCTTCTAACGATGCACCTGATTCGAAACCAGATAATTGTTTTTTTAATATTGCTGAAATTTCAGCAGGTTTAATTTCCGCCATTGTTCTATATCTTTATTGGAATATTAATTACTAAATTCTCTCTTTAATTGTTGCAATCTGTTTGCCACAGAAGCATTGTATTGTTGATCGCCAATTCTCAAAATAAATCCTCCAATGATGGATGGATCTACTGTGTTGATTAACGTGATTTTCTTGTTTGAAAACTCTTTTATTTTTGCCAAAACTTTCGCTTCTAAGTCTGGAGTGATTGGGAAAGCAGTGGTCACTTTTGCCACTTCAATTCCGTTTAACACATCGTGTTGAGCATTATATTGCTCAGCGATTTCTCCTAAAATCTCGAAACGTTTGTTTTCTTTCAGCAATAAAAATAATCCTTTGGTATCGTTTTGAACGGATGCAAAAATTTCAGACAAGGCATCGTATTTTGCTTCCGGTTTTACAACAGGACTAACTAAAAAAAGCTTTAATTCCTCATTAGAATTTACCGTTTCGTTAATCAATTTCATATCTTGATTCACTGCATCGGCTCTTCCGTTGGAAACAGCATTTTCTATAATTGCTTTGGCATATCTAATCGCTGCTCTTGACATACGGATTAATTTAATTTAGCATCGCCTAACATTTTCTCTACCAATTTGGTTTGAGCTTCTGTGTTGGCTAATTCGCTTTTTAATACTTTTTCTGCAATCTCAATTGACAACGTTGAAACCTGATTTTTCAATTCGGCCATGGCTGCATTTTTCTCGCTTTCAATAGCTGATTTTGCTTGAGCAATCATTTTCTCGCCTTGCGTTTGAGCTTCAGATTTTGCATCGTTAATCATTTTTTCTTTGATTTCACGAGCTTCTTTCATCATAGCATCTCTTTCTGCTCTGGCTTCGGCTAATAAACGTTCATTAGAAGCAGTCAAGTTTTGCATTTCTAATTTTGCTGTTTCAGCAGCAGCTAATGCATTGTTGATTGATTCTTCTCTGCTTTTAACAGCTCCTAAAATAGGCTTCCAAGCAAACTTTTTCATTAAGAAAAAGAAAACCACAAAGATGATCGTTGTCCAAAAAATTAAACTTTCCGGTGAAGTTAAGTTCATGTTTTATATAGATTAAAATTGTTTTACTTTTTTAAAAACAGTTTCGCAACCAACCGTTGCGAAACGTGTTCTTTTTTAATTAGTTTGCTTTAGCAATTAAAGCAACAACCACTGCGAAAAGTGCAACACCCTCAATAAGAGCAGCAGCAATAATCATAGCAGTTTGAATTTTTCCAGCAGCTTCTGGTTGTCTTGCCATAGCGTCCATAGCAGATCCACCAATTTTTCCAATACCGATTCCTGCTCCAATAACAGCTAATCCAGCACCGATTCCAGCTAATACCATAATGTTAAATTTATATAGTTAATAATTAAAAAAACTCGATTTTAGTGATGGTCGTGCTCTTCAACAGCTTGACCGATAAACAAAGCAGACAACAAGGTAAATACATACGCTTGAAGAGCCGCAACCAACATTTCCAAGACACTCATAAACAATACGAATGCTCCCGATACAGGAGAAATCCATGCTGTTTTGAAAATATAGATTAATGAAATTAAACTCAATATAATAATGTGTCCCGCTGTAATGTTAGCAAAAAGACGAATCATCAATGCAAAAGGTTTAGTAAACATTCCGATAATCTCTACCGGCCACATAATCGGGTATAATGCTTTTGGAACCGGTGGAGCAAAAATATGTCCCCAATAATTTTTATTAGCACTAAATGTAGTGATTAAAAAGGTAATGAATGCTAAAACGAAAGTGAAATAAATATTTCCGGTTAAGTTGGAACTAAACGGGAAGAATGGAATTAATCCGATTAAGTTGTTAATCCAAATAAAGAAAAAGATGGTTAACAAATACGGCATGTATTTTGCATAATTTTTGTGTCCGATGTTTGGAATCGCAATATCGTCTCTAACGAATAAAACCAACGGTTCTAAGAAACCTGCTAATCCTTTGGGAGCCATTTTATTTTGTTGTATGAACGAGCAACTGCCGTAAACAATAAAAACAATATGATAACCGACATCAACATCGAGAAAACCAATTTGGTAATTGAAAAGTTCAACGGTCTTGCGGCAAAATTTAATCCGCTTTTGTCTGACTCATTAGTAATTTCAGCAAATTTATCGGCATAATAAATTACTTCTTTATAACGAACGAATTTTTCTCCATCAATTTCAACTACTTCTTTTGCTTCATTATCATGGTGAAATTTTGAGGATGAAAATATTTTCAATCCGTTTTCTGTCCATAAAATAACCGGCAAATAAAATGTGATTGGATGACCATCCCAATCGGCAATGTGAAATTCGTGCGAATCACCAATGTGCGAATTGATTAAGTCTGTGGCATTAAACTCTTTATCATCGGAATGTGATCCTCCGGCAAAACCGGAAATCGGCAACAGCGTTACTAATAAAACCGCAATGAACTGAATGGTACTTTTTGCTATTCTCATTTTTAAAATTTAGCAGAATTTAATGTCGTTAAAATTTCGTGCAAAGGTACATATTTTATTAATAAACGAAAATATATAAACACAATTTTTAAATAAAGGTTTAAAAGAAGGTCATTTTTTACGGATTACTCAATCATTCTGCGTTTAATAGTCTCACAGAATGAATGGTTTCAAATAATAAAAAAAGAAAAAAGGGAATAAAAAAAGCTCCAACATCCGGAATTTTATCTTCAAAATCAGATTGAATTAATGGAAGAAGGAACACAACCGATGCCATCATCTTCAAAATTCCGGTAGCTAGAAAAGTATATCCTGTTTTATCAAAAAAAGTGACATTGACAAAAACTAGAAACAAATACAATAAAAAAGTGAGTATAAAATGAAAAGCATAAATGCTGTAAACCGAATAATAAAAAGGTGTTTCGGCAAACAAAAAACGAGTAATCAGTAATTGAGAAACAAATAAAAGAATTGAAAAAGGTATAAATTGTTTGATAAAAGGCAGTAATTTTTCTTTCATACATTATTCTTTATTAAGATTTTTCACTTGTTGAATCACATTGTACAAAGCTATAAAAACAGCTAACAATGAAAAAATAATAGTATAAAGTGAATTTTCGTTTTGTTGTTTTTCGTCGAGCCAATTACCAAAATAAACTCCTGCAAAAATAATGACTCCCATTTGAAACGGAATGTTCATTAGAACCAACCATTTATTAAGCGGTTTTTTCTTCGGATCCTGATTCATTTTGTGGTGGTAAAGTTTTCACGTTGGGTTTCATGACACAGGAAGCACTGAATTCTGCTCCGGGTTCTACTGCTAGTTTTCCGCAAATCACTTCACCATGAATTATTGCTTTTGATTTTAGGCTTAAAATTTCCGAAACTTGAATTTTGCCTTCAAACTTACCTTCGATATCGGCATTTTTGCAAACAATATCACCTTTTACCATTCCAGTTGGCCCTATCACAATTTTTCCCTTTGAATGAAAATTTCCAATTAAGTGACCATCCAATCTAAAATCGGCAGAAGTGGAAATATCACCTTTTATAATGGTTCCTTCTACAATTCTATTCGTTTTTCCAAGTAAGTCTGTATATGATTTAGAGTCTTTTTTAAACATACCTATCCTTTTTTGGGGTTACCTTCAGATGGAGGCATAATAGCCGATCTGGTTTCTGGTGTACTATTTCTGCTATCTATGGCATTGTTAGTAGCTTTGGGTTTTGTTTGCGGATCATTACCTGATGGCGGTTGCATACTTCCTTTGCTTTGCGTAGGTGGCAGTTTTGGATTTTGTGTAGGAATAACAACCTGTGAACGCTCTTGTTGTTGCTTTGCTCTTTTAGGCTTTGCAGTATAAGGCGGGGGAACAACTCTCAAACTCGGATCAAGGTATTCTTCTAAGTTCTTTTTCATCTGAACTACTTTATAATTTTCCGATGAAATAACGATAGCTTGCTCAGCAATTTTATAGTCTTTAAATTCTTTCAAAATAGAAACAACACCTTTGGCATATTCTTCATCTCGTAATCCATGAATTACAAAAAAGTTTTTATCCATCGTATACAAATCGATAGAAGTGGTTAATTGCGATTGATTTCTTTCTTTAATGAATTTGGTGATTTTTTCAATTAACGTTTTTACTTTTTTATCCTCTAAATTATCCGCATGATAAAGCACTTTATATGTTGTTGGTTCTGCTTGATCAAAATATAAACTTTCTAAATACGGAATATTATCATATAACAACTCTTCGGCATCTTTTCCTTCGTCTGAATTTGGATAAGTTAAGGCAACGTAATTTAACGCCTTCTTATATTCTGCAAGTCCTTTAATTTTGGCTATAATTTTCGATTTTAACAATTCTAATTTTGGCATGATTTCATCTCCGGTAAATTTTTCAATGGCAAAATCAGTATTAGCGGAAACTTCTCTATATTCTCCTTTTTCATATGCTTTATAAAGGTTCTTATAAACAACTTCCGGGTCATCCATCAAACTTTCTGCAGAAGATCCGGATTTGGAAAGTATTTGTGCGTATCTGGAATCAGGAAACTGTGTAATTATCTTGTCTTTCATTGCCAATGCTTTGGCCGGATCGGTGATTTCGTAAATTTTATACAAATTATACATTGCCGGCAAAATCAAACGTTCTTCTGGTTTGCTTCGCAATAAAATTTCTAAACGGTCTGAAGCCAATTGATATTCTTTGAATTTTTCTTTATAAATCACACCTAATTGATAATAAGCAAAGTTTCTTTCTTTAGCAATACTATCCAATTCTACTTTTGCAGTTGGTAACTGTGAAATATAAAATTCAGGTGAATATTTCGGATCGGCTTCTTTGGAAGCAACCACATCTTCTTCTTTTTGTTCTTCGATTTCTTCTTTTTTCGATTGTGTTGTTCTGTTGGTAGACAATCGCCAGTTGCCTTCGGGGAATCGTTTGCCCCACGTTTTTACAAACTCTCTTTTTCCAAATTCAACCGTAGTTGGGTTGTAAAAATAAAATTTAGAATCGCCAGAAAAACTAGTGCCAGCCGAACTAAATGCCGAATTATCAATACTACTTCTATTGTTAATTGTAAGGTTTTTAGAGTTTTGAAGGTTTGATGACGCGATTTCTGCTCTCTCTGCTTCAATTTTGGCTAATCTTTCGGCTTCTACCTCTTTCTTTTTAAGCTTCGTAATATAATCTTCAAAAAACGCAATTTTATCTTCTTTTGAAAGTGATGCTATATTTAGAATACTGTCATTACGTTGAGCAATTCCTTCATATTTAATAACATCTTCTAAATTATCTCTTTTCTTTTTAAAAGCATTAAACTCACGAGTTCTTGGTTTTAGCAAAGCTAACGTACTATCATAATAATGTCCGGCCGTTTGGTATTTGGCTTTGTAGAAATAGATTTCTCCTAAATTTCGATAATTTGAAGCCAATAGATAATTGTCTAATGACTGTGCTTTTAGCGATTTATTATAATTTTTTACAGCGTTGTCCGGTTGTTTCAGTCGTTCGTAAACCAAGGCTTTTTGGTGATATAAAACATCCAAATACGGACGGTTTTCTCGATCTTCTAATAATTTTTTGAATTTTTCAAAAAGCACGATTGTGTCTCCTTTAACCACATCAAACTGCTGAATTTGTTTCGAATGAGCTTGGATAGTATATCGTTTTGGCGAATTTCTTTTCATATCAATCACTGATTGATAATACGCAAAAGCACTATCTTTTTCCTCAATCGATTCAAATAGTTGTCCTAAAATAAATTTGTATCGAGCTTCTTCTTCGTCTTTTTTAGTGAATTTTGTTGCTAATCTTAATCTAGAAATGGCACTGTCTTTTTGCTCCAAATTTAAAAATGCTTGAGCTAAAGTAGCATTTGCATCGGCAAAGATTTGATCTTTAAACTTAATTTCACTTAGCAGTTTAGTAAGATTGTTTACCGCCAACGCATCATTTTCCAGACGAACATTGGTTTTTTCTCTCCAAATTTTAGCTTCATAAATTTTATCGCTTGCCGGACTTTTATACAAAATATAATTGAACGCTTCTAAAGCCGGAATAAACCTTTGGTCATAATATCTTGATTTTCCGAGCAGTAAGTGAGCTTCATCCATTTGCGGATTTTTTTCGCTCCCGCCTATAAGCATCGAACGTTTTTGAATCGCTTTGGTTGCTTTTTCCTCTGCTTTTTCAAAATTGGCATTTTTGGCTTTTTGTCCGGGCAAGATTGCTTCTTCGGCAGTTTGCATGCGTTCGATTGGAAGAACATCCCAAAAATTATCGTTATAAGTGTCTCGAACTTCATTTAAACCGGCTTGAAATGCTAACTCTCCGTTAAACAAAACGTTGTATTCTGTATTAACTGCATGAAAGTTACGATTAATAAACTTATCCTTTTTGGTAGAACAAGCTATTAGAACAGTGGCGGTAAAAAAGAAAATAAAATATTTTAAAGTAATGGATTTCAAAATAAAAGCGTTTAAAGGCATAACTAAAAACTACTGATTTTAGTATATAGCAAGGGTAAAAATACGTTTCTTTTTGAAATAGAGAAAAATATTGTGCTTTTTTTGCAATGAAACATCATTTCACGAAAAAATTAACGTGAAATGATGTGTTATTTTTGATGAATTAGGCAGCAAAAAACGCTTCTAATTCTTTTAATGTTTCTGATGAAGGAACTAAATCCAGAACTACTTCGCCTTTTTGTAAAGCGACAATTCGGTTTGAAACTTCAACGGTGTGTTGCAAATCGTGACTGGAAACTAAGATGGTTACATTTGAATCATCGGCTAATTCTTTGATGATTTTTTTCAATCGGATTTGTGTGGTTGGATCTAAATTAGCAAATGGTTCGTCTAAAATAATAACTTCCGGTTCACCGATTAAAGCGGCAACAATTCCCACTTTTTTGGAATTTCCTTTTGATAAATCGCGTAAATATTTTTTGTTTTTTAAGATCTCTCCGTTGAAAAAATCTTCATATTTCACTAAAAAGCTATCAACGTCTGCTTTGTTCCATCCGCGAAGTTCGCCAATAAAATAGAAGTATTCTTCAGGTGTCAAATAACCAATTAAGAAACTTTCATCGATAAAAGCAGAAGTAAATGGTTTCCATTTTTCGCTTTGGCTAATTTGAATCGAATTACTTGTAATCATTCCGGTTGAAGGCTGAATCAAATCTAATAACAAACTGAAAAAAGTGGTTTTTCCGGCTCCGTTGTTTCCAACTAATCCAAAACTTTGACCTTTTGGAATGTCTAAATTAGTTATGTTTAAAACGGTTGTTCCGTTGTATGTTTTGGTAAGATTTTTTACTTGTATCATAATTATATGGTTATGGGTGATTGGTAATGGGTAAATGGTTAGTTTTTTTGTTTGTATGCGGCAATGGTTTCGTATTTCTGTGTTTTGTAGATATTTTCAATCCAATTGAACACTTTTGATTTAAAAGCAAATCCTAAAACTCCGGCTAAGGCGATAAATCCAAGTCCGACTACCTCATCAAACAATAAAATTCCTAAATAATATAATCCTAACGGAACAAGAATTTGTGGAATCACTAACAATAACGTTTTAAAATTGAATGCTTTTTTGTCGCCAAATGCATTTTTATTACTCATTAAATCGATTGGTGTTTTCGTAAAAGCTCCAGCCAACAAAACGATGTAGGCATTAATTCCGATGTTGTAAACCGCAGTCACTAAAATCAGCAGGTACGATTGCCATCCAAAATAAAGATAAAAACTGGCACAAACCGCTGCGATTAACGTCACAATAACCATCAACCACCATTTTGAACTCAAATATTCGCGGTATTGAATGTTTTGACTCATCATCAAATTATAATAGGAACTATCCCAACTTGGTACAAATTGTCCGAAACTGAACATAAATCCGCCGGTGACAAAAATTCCGCCAAATACTTGCCAAACCGGTCCGTCATACACTTCAATGGCTCCTGAACCGAACAAAAGTCCGTAGAAAAGAAACAAAACACTCATTATGATGACTGATTTTGCTCTTTTATTTCGGGTGATTAAACGAATATCATTTTTAAGAAATGTTCCTAATGTTCCAAATTGATCTAACCATTCGAAATTTTGCGTTTTGGCAATATCGTGTGTGGTTGATAATCCGGCATCGAGGTATAAGTTGCTTTTGAAAAAACTGTGTACGATTTTATAAACCAAAATTAATACGACAATTGGAATAATTACCATCCAAATATGGTCATACAATCCTTTGAAAAACAACACAGTATAGTTCGTTGCGTCAAATAAACCGTAATATTGCAATGCTCCTAAAGCGATGAAAATAGCAGCAACGGAATAAAAAACAACGTCTTTTTTATCGATTAAGATGTTTAAAAAATTGATTATTAACACGATGGCAGTCATTCCGATAGTCCAAGTGATAACACCAAACACATCAAAACCTTCAATCAACAAAACCACTGCAAGCGGAATAAAAAAGAACAAATGCATAATGTTGAAAAAAGACAACGCCGATTTTCCTAATGTATAATTGACAATCGTATCTTTTTTGATGTTGATGTACAACAACGGCCTGATATTCATAACCGGAGTTTTTTGCAAGAAAAATCGAAAAACCAAATCGCATACGAAATAATAAAGTATAAACCGGTTTATCAATTGAAATGGTTCAGATTCGGTAGCTTTTTCGATAATATAATAAGAACCTGCTCCTAACGCCAAGAACATTACCATAAAATACAAGGCTCCAAAAATCATTAAAATTTTAATTGCTAAATTCGTTTGAAACGATGCGGCTCTAACAAAAGACCTCCATTCGAGTGAGAGAAAACGTTTTATCATAAGTTGGTTGGTTTGGTGGTTATTTATCTACTTTGGTTTGAATGTTTGACTACACTTTTAACGTTTTGTTACAACTTAATTTGAAAAAGCATATTCGGGATAAGTTTGTTTGAGATAATCTTCTGCTTTGGAAGGGATGATTTTGGTAAGAAAATAAAATACAGATACAAACAAAAAGAACAGAAAAAATGAGTTGACATAAGTACTATCTAAAGAAATACCATTAAAATTTGTTTATTGAACATCTGATTCAAAAAGACTCATTAAAACCAAATTTTTTAATTTTTTTTCAAGACTTCTTCGATAGCATTGGAAAGATGATCGACTAATTCGGTTTGTAAATCGTAGTGTTCTACAAAATGTTCGCGGGTGAAACGGTAAAGACGATCTATTTGTTCTTGGTTTAGTTTTAGTTCCATATATGCTTATTGTTGTAGTATTTTTTGATACGATTAACATAAAATAACAGAAACATAATAGTAAGGTAAATGAAAAAATAGTTGATATAAAAATGGATCACGTTGTCTATTTGTCTTGGATTTGCAAAAAGATTTAAAATTTGTTGAAAAAGAAACAGTATCCACATCGACTGTTCTACCATAAAAAAACGTTTCTTTTTTATTAATCCAAAAAAGATTTGATGTGATAGTCCAAATAGAATAATAAAAGCCATCCAATGATAATTGAAATTTAAAACAAAATTGGCTTTGTTGATTATATTTTGAAAGTAATGAAAACTGAATATAAAAACTATTCCCAAAGGAAGATTTATTGGTTTCAATAAAAACAGTCCAAAACTCTTAATAGGTTCAAAAGATTTGAATCCACTACCGGAAAATTTTTTTAAAAGTTCTTTCTTATTCAAAATCATATAACTTTTAAAAGCATCATAAAAATCAATATTATCAACTTTCATTTTTTCTTCAACAGCAGAAGCGATATGATCCGTCAATTCCATTCGAATATCATCATAAAAAATTTCGCTTTTTTTGAGATAATTATCAATGAATTTAAGGTTTTGTGTGGTTAAAGTTTTCATTCACTCTTTCAATTAAAAATTATTGCATAAACTGTAGTTCCTTCGTTTCTTCTACAACTTTTTTTCTAATTTGCATAAAAATTAAAAAAGACAAAAAGCACATTGTAAAAAGAATTGAAAAAGTAATTTTAAATGCAAGTTCATATTTTTCAAAATTTTCTTTTCCTAAGCCTACTAAAACATTAGAAAAGTACATCCACAAAAAGACTCCATTTGAATAATAGGATAAACTTTCCATTTTAAGAACTTTTTTATTGTTGAATTTAAATAATTTTCGCTGCCTAATCCAATCGATTAAAACTAGAACTGACAAAGAAATCAATAGAACTGAAGCAATTCTTATAGGTTTTTCGAAAAGAGAAATAACGGCAAAAAAGCTAATAAATACAAAGAATGTCATAACAATTTCCGGCATTTTAAAATAGCTCTTTATCATTGCGTTATAATGCTTTCTACAGTTTTTATTTAGCTCATCTGATCGCTGTTGAATCATCGATTGAAAACCAAATTTGCCAAAATCTTGTTCCTTTGCTTTAATGATTGCTTGTTGTAATGAAATATCTTCTGTAGATAGAATTTCTTCAACACTTAAAATGATATGGTCAAGCACTTCGGCATAAACTTCAAAATATTTAATTTCGAATTTAGCCAAATACTTTTCTACTTGTTGAATTTGTTCTATCGATAATTTCATACTAAATGATATTTTTTTATACAATTTATATGGTTATAAACATAAAAACAGACGATAACAAATTGCAATGATAATAACAGTAGAAAAAAAAGTTTTAAAGAATTCATTCCATAATCAAAATAATAAATATAAAGCAACCAAAACAAAATTGATGGAGAAGATTGATTTACTAAAAACCGATAGGTTGTTGGTTGTGATTTGTAATTAATAAAAAATGATACGACAAGAAGAACAACGCCAATAGCTATTCCACTATAATTTATAAAAGAATTAAGTCTTTGATTTACTAATAAATCAAGATTAAAAGCAAACGAACAAAATGCCCAAAGTACGACTAACAACAGTATGGATAAATTCACTTTTTTTATTCTGGATTCAATTTTATTAAGCACAATTTTTGGAAATGAATAGATCAAACCAATGTGAAAACTTTTACTTTGAACAAAAAAAGGATTCCATTTTTGCTTAATTTTTTCTAGAGCTTCTTCAAAAGAACAATTTTCTAAAACAACCAACTCTTCTATCTCAATTGCAATATGATCTAATAATTCAAACTTTATATCGACTTGTTTAATTCCGGATTTACTCAAATAATCTGAAATTATTTCTATTTCTTCAACACTTAACTTCATCTTAATAACTCAATTTAGGATTCACAATATTCTGCATATTCTTGATAAATTCTTCCAACTCTGCCAATCGGTTTACGGTTTCTTTGTTGCCTTTTTCGGTGAGTTTGTAGTATTTTCGTAAGCGGTTATCTACTTTTTCTACCTCTACTTCCAACAGACCTTCGGCTTCCAATTTGTGTAATGCGGGATACAAAGCACCTTCGGTGATGTTTAATTCACCCAATGTAATGGCTTTTACTTTTTGAGTGATTTCATAACCATACATACGGCCTTTTTCTTCTAAAAGCTTCATTATTATGGTGTTAAGACTTCCTTTGTATAATGATGAGTTTTTCATTTGTAGCGAATTTGAATCACAAATATACATAACTTTCTTATACATAAAACTCTTATGTATAAATTTTTAAAAAATATGCTGTTTTCAAAAACTGTGGTTTATTACCTTTGTAAAAAATTAATCCATGTCAACTTTTTATAAATTAGCAGTAAAAGAAATCACTCGTGAAACACCGGAAGCCGTTTCTGTTCTATTTCAAGTTCCTGCTGAACTTCAAGCCAATTATCTTTTTGTGGCCGGACAATATATTAATCTAAAACTCACTTTAGACGGAAATGAAATTCGTCGTGCTTACTCCATTTGTTCCACACCGGAAAGTGGTGAGTTGCGAATTGCCATTAAATCTATCAAAAACGGTTACTTTTCTAAGTTTGCGAATGAACAATTAACGATTGGAAAAGTACTAGAAGTTGGCACTCCCGAAGGAAAATTCATTTTTGAACCCGATGCTACACGTTTAAAAAATTATGCTGCTTTTGTTGCCGGAAGCGGAATTACTCCGGTAATGTCGATTTTGCAAACTGTTTTAGAAAAAGAACCCAACAGTACTTTTGTGTTGGTTTATGGAAATAAATCGAGCAATGAAACGATTTTTTACAACCAATTGCACGATTTGCAGTTGAAATATGTTGGACGCTTTTTTGTGCATTATGTGTTTAGTCAGCAAAAAGCCGATGATCAATTGTTTGGAAGAATTGAAAAATCAACGGTGAATTTTGTCTTGAAAAACAAGCATAAAGAAAAGGAATTTGACAAATTTTACTTGTGCGGACCAGAGGAAATGATTAATAGAGTGAGTGATGTTTTGAAAGAAAACAACGTCAAAGAAAAAGATATAAAATTCGAATTATTCTCTGCTTCATCCTCAGAAAATGAAATTAAAAAATCGTTGGAAGGTCACACAAAAATTACTGTTTTGGTTGATGGTGATGAAACTTCTTTTGAAATGTCGCAAAAACAATCCTTGTTGGAAGCCGCTTTAAAACAAGGTTTAGATGCTCCGTATTCTTGTCAAGGTGGTATTTGCAGCAGCTGTATCGCTCGGATTTCTAAAGGAACTGCCGAAATGAAAAAGAACACCATTTTAACTGATGGTGAAATTGCCGAAGGGTTGATTTTAACGTGTCAAGCTCATCCGACATCGAGTGAAATTTTTGTGGATTATGATGATGTTTAACGGTTGCGAGTTGAAAGGTTGCGAGTTGAAAGGTTGCGAGTTGCGAGTTAAGGTTTAAATTTTGCTTTTGAAATTGCTATTGATTTTTGTAATTGAATATGAAAAACAAACTGGAAATATTTAAAAAAGCTCAAGATCTTTTGGATGAACCGGAAGTGCAAGAGCTTTTGGAGTATTGTGACCGTTTGGAAGACGAATTAGTGGATTTTAAGTTTGAAAAAACCAACAACAAAGAGTTGATTATGCTCGATATGATTCGCGAAGTAATCAAAGGTTGCAATGCGATGGAAAAAGAACAGCTAGAACACGAACGGTTTGGTTATGAAGCTCCTAATTATGCTGAAGCGATTTCAAATTTAAAAACGTATATTTTAGAAATTTGTAAAGACAATAAGATTTACTTGTAATCTGAAAACTGTGACTGCGACTGAAAATTAAATTCCCAGCAACGACTGAACACTGAACACTATTTTTTCCGGTAAAATACTTCGCATCACATCGTCATAACCTTCCACTTTTTTATTTCCATATATCGATGTTGGTAAAAGCGGAAATTTCTCTCTATCAGAAACAAGGCAATTTTCCAACGGTTGATTGAATGGTGAAAATCCGGCAAAAGGATGAGTAGCTCCCCAAAGTGTGATGACTTTTATACCCAACATCGCAGCGATATGAGCATTTCCGGAATCCATTGAAAGCATAACATCTAAGTTAGAAATCACTTCCAATTCTTGATTGAATTTCAATTTTCCGGCTAAGACGATTACGTTTGAATGATTATTTTGAAGTTGTTTTAATTTCTGAATTTCTTCACTTCCGCCACCAAAAAGAAAAATTTTGATTGAATTATTTTCTGCCAATTCATCAATCACTTTTTGCATTAAATCCAAAGGATAAACTTTGCTTTGGTATTGAGCAAATGGTGCAATTCCGAGCCAATCTTGAGTTTTATTCCCGGTAATTTTTAGAATTTCATCTAACAAAATTACTTTAGTTGGAAATTGTGGATTAACTAAATCAATTGAAAAACCGAGTTTTTCAAAAGTTTCAACATGTCGCTCCACCATTGGTTTTACGGGTTTAAAAACTTTGTTTTCTAATCTAGTTAGTGCTTTTTTTTCTGCTCTCCCTTTGTCTGTGAATGCTACTTTTTTTCCGCTTAAAGCGAATAAATTTCGGACAACTTTTGATCGTAAAACATTATGCAAATCGGCTACCGCATCAATTTCCAATTTTTTTAAATCCGAAAATAATCGAAGTAATCCGAAAAATCCTTTGTGGCGTTTTTGAAGATCAACTGCAAAGAAATTTACATTCGGAATTCCGTCGAAAAACGGTTTAAAAAACGGTCGGGAAACTATGGTTAGTTTTAAGTTGGGATGTTGTAGAATCAACGCTCTTAAAACCGGCACAGTCATCGCTACATCGCCCATTGCTGAGAGACGGATGACGAGGATATGTTGCGGTTTGGGAGACATTGAATTACAATTTTTTATGATTTTAAGGTAATGTTTGGCCATTCTTTTGCCATTTCAATTTATACAAATCTCTTGAAAACCAAGACTTAACAGCGGACTTATTAACAAGCCACAATGTTTTTTAACAATTTATTGGTGTTTTTTGGCCATTCTTTGGCCCTTTCCACATCAGCTGTTAAACAAATTTTGCTGTCTTAAGGTGATTAATTGAAATGCTTAAAAATCGATCATTAGAAAATAATGTACGTTTTCTTTCACTCCAATTAGTCATATATTTTTTAATATCGTTTAAATTGAATGTTTCTTCTTTTGTAGAAATATAATCAACCGTTGATAAGAGTTCAAGAGCAAAATCAGAATAAAAACCATCTAAAAACTGCTTCGTTTCTAATACTATTTTTAGTAATTCTGGTTTGGAAGAAACATATTCATTCACTTTTTCTATACCATCGGGAACTAATTGCAGAGGTTCAAATGGTTTTTTATCCATCGAACTATAGCCCATTATGTAGCTTCCATTTAAATAATTAATGACGTATTTAACTTTTCCGGAATATGGACCATAAAAGTTTGGCTTATATTCTAACTTGAAATAATCTTTGGCACCGAATCTTTGGAGAAAATAGCATATTTTTTCACATGAAAATTCAGAAACAAACTCTCCATTACTAACTAAATCATAAAGCATAAAAAGCAACATGGCTCTAGCATCAGTTAGTTGAACTCTTTCGCTTTTTAAAACCTCTTTAATTTGAGAGTTGGGCTCATATATAAATATGTCGATTGGCAGATTGGAAAGTTTGTCTTCAATCATTTTCTTTACGATTTCCCAATTCAACCCACCATTACCACTTCCTAAAGGAGGAATAGCAATAGACTTGATATTATGTTCTTCTATTTTGTTTATAAGTTGATCGAGGCCTTTCTCTATAAAACTATATTCAGATGGCTTTCTCCATGAAGTTTTAGTTGGAAAATTAATTATAGTTTTTTTTCCTGATATTAATCCATTATCATCTACAACCAATAAATCACCTATCTTAAAATCACCTTTTTTACAAACCTCTTGATATGTTTTATAATTTAAAGGAAAAGTATTTTTGAATTGTAAAGCAATACCCTTACCCATCACTCCTTGCGTGTTGACAGTATTAACTAATGCTTGGGCATCACTTTCTAAAATATTTCCAATCTTATAATATATCATAAATCAAAAATAATAATTAGGTTTTACAACAATCTTTGTCTCCTCGATTTCCATTTTAATAAGTTTATTTTTTGAAACATCACTGAAGCAGATATAACCTAAAATAGAATTGTTAGGTACATCATTTTTAACCAGAAACTCTGCCTCTTTTCGTCTTTTCAAATCCAAATCAGTGTCATCTTTCCAGTTTTTATTATATGCTGCCTTAAAATCAATTAAACTTTCAATTTCATTAATTTTTTTATCGTCATAAATTAAAGTGAAACCTTTTTTACTATTCGCGTGTCCATCTGTAAAATAAAATAAATTATTACTTATTATAATTTGCTGAACACTAGTTACACAATAAATTATATCATCGGGATTTTGTCTTTTAACTCCTTTATAACCGTTTTGAATGATGTATAACATTGGGGTTCTTATACCAAAATAGAAAGGAATGAAATCGCCAATTGTTATTGATTCACTTACATTCTCAGAACCATTAGTTACATTAATATTTGTAGAACTTCGATTATCAATTAAACTACCATCTCCAATTGAAATATAATTTGGATTTGCATTGATTGAATTACGATGCGTTATACCATGTTGTAATATATGTGGAATATTATCAACATGAGTCATTCTGTATAGGTATATTTTGTTTAAATCAACCAAACTTACTTCTTATTCTGATACAACACCGGATTCAATTCTTCATCATTGTACATTTTCATTTGTTTGTACACTTTCATAAATTTATCACCGCTTTCAATGTCTTTCAACAATTGGTCAATGGACGAAAACATATCGCTTTTTTGTTCCAATAAAATGTTTAATTTTTCTTGACATTTGGCTCTGTGTTCGGCAGAAGCTTCGATTCTATTGGCTTCTTCGCTCATGTGATAAATTTTTAAAGCCAAAATAGAAAGACGATCGATTGCCCAAGCCGGACTTTCGGTGTTAATTTTTGCTTCCGGTTTAACCGAAACAGAACTGTATTTTTGAAGAAAATAACTATCAATATATTCCACCATATCGGTGCGAACTTGATTGGACGCGTCAATTTTCCTTTTTAAGTCTAATGCAGCTACCGGATCAATTTGCGGATCGCGGATGATATCTTCAAAATGCCATTGCACGGTGTCAACCCAATTTTTTGCATACAATAAATGCTCTATTTTATCCTTTGGATAAGGATTGTTAACCGGTTGATATACATTGTCATGCACGTGATAATCGGCAATGCTTTGTTCGAAAACAGAAAAGGCAAGTTGTGAAAACATACTATTAAATTTTAAAATACAAATATACTTTTTATACCTTTATCAAACTAATTCAAAACTAAAACGTTTATGCACCTTCATTATATTTCGGAACAAAACAGCATTCTAAATCATTTTTTGGCTCAAATTCGTGATGTTTCCGTGCAAAACGACAGCATGCGTTTCCGAAAAAATATTGAACGAATTGGTGAAATTATGGCCTATGAGTTGAGTAAAACGCTTCCATATATTGATATTGAAGTTCAAACTCCGCTTGGCATCAAGAAAACAACCGCTTTAGAAGATCATGTGGTTTTGTGTTCTATTTTGAGAGCCGGTTTGGCTTTGCACACCGGTTTTATGAATATTTTTGATAATGCAGAAAACGGTTTTGTATCGGCTTATCGTCATCATCCGAACAATGATGATTATTTTGATATTTTGGTGGAATATCAAGCCGCACCTTCCTTTGAAAGTAAAACATTAATTTTAATTGATCCAATGTTGGCGACCGGTCAATCGATTGTAGCGGTTTTGAATAAATTGCATTTAGAACAAAAACCGAAAGAAATTCACATTGCCGTAGTGATTGCTGCTCCTGAAGGCATTGCTTATTTAGAAAAAAATCTTCCCGCTAATTGTCATTTGTGGGTTGCGGCTTTAGATGAGAAATTAAACGAAAAAAATTACATTGTTCCCGGTTTAGGAGATGCCGGAGATTTGGCTTACGGCGTAAAGTTATAATTGAAAAATAAAAAGCAAGATGCCGCAGGCCAAAACAGATGCGGTTATAATTTCTTTTAAAACTGTATCTTTATTCATTTCTACAAAACCTGTTGCTAAAACAGAAATCGGCATTAGTCCAAAAAGCAATAAACTGTTACTTTTTTCAGGTGAAATAATGTAAATCAACACACTTATTAAAAAAATAAAAATCACTTTTTTATACGATGCCAGCATGATTATTGGTCGCTTAGACATCGTGAAAATCATTGAAATTAAAAAAACTATCGCAAAAAGTGCATATAAAACGAGTGCTGCATTGCTTGCTGATTTTTCTAAATAATAAAATTTAAAATCTGTTCCTGTTTGGTTCCAAACTATATCTAACCATTCTTTATCAATTAATAATGAAAAGAATATAAATAGAATTCCTACCGTGAAAAAAGCGATAAACGGTAGCACCCAATTTCGATAATCGCCCGAAACGTGGAAAATGATAGATACAAAAACTATAAAAATGAACAAAATGCTCCAAAAATGAAATAACGCGGCGATAAAAATCCACAACGAAGCATCGAATATTTTTTCTTTTGGAGTGAGTAATGATTTCATCGAAATCAACCTTCGCATGGCCAACAAAATGAAAAAAGAGGATAAAATTATTTTGAAGTTATCAAAAGCCGAAGGAATAAATAACAGAAAAGAAACAAAAAAAAGTACCGAAAAACTATTGTCTTTGCTCAATCCGTTTCGTTTTGTGATAAAGTTTGTGATAAAAAGTGAAGCCACTAAAAGCACTAAAATAATACCTTTAGAAACCAATCCGCCTAATAAAAAGGACGATTCTGTAGGTGTTTCAACAAGTTGGATTTGATAAATAAAAAAGCACAAAACCAACAAAGTGGTAACTAAAATATAATTAAATGGTCTTGATTTACTAAAAACGCTTGCAATCATAAGGATATTTTATACTTTTGTGACTGTAAATATAATACTTTATACCATGAAAGCATTTTTCGAAGGAATTCAATACCTATTTGTTGATTTACTTTTTCTTCCACTTGATTTTTTCAGAGAATTAGAATTGTCAAATTGGTGGGCTGCTAATACCTTGAATTGGTTATTTGTAATCATTTGTTCGGTTGCTATTGTTTACTGGATAAAACAACTAAAATTACACAAAGCAAACAACGAAGAAAACCAAGATACAACGGCTCATTCTTTTTTTAAATAAGAGTTAGAAATTCTTATTTTAAAGATCAAAGCCAATATCTTTTCTATAATACATCTTATCAAAATGTAGTTTTTCTATACTTTGGTAAGATTTTTTTATGGCTTCTTTAAAGTCATTTCCGTAGGAAGTTATGGCAAGAACACGACCTCCGTTTGAAACGATATTTCCATTGTCAAGCTTTGTTCCGGCATGAAAAACAATCGAATCTTGTACATTTTCAATTCCGGTAATTATTTTTCCTTTTTCAAAATCTTC
Source organism: Flavobacterium azooxidireducens (assembly GCF_023195775.1). Lineage (NCBI taxonomy): Bacteria > Pseudomonadati > Bacteroidota > Flavobacteriia > Flavobacteriales > Flavobacteriaceae > Flavobacterium > Flavobacterium azooxidireducens. The sequence goes on along the minus strand of NZ_CP096205.1, from coordinate 1,543,384 downwards.
GGGATAACCGCCTGAAACGACCATAATTGTTGTGGCACTTCTAGAATCGATTTCAAGTGAAACTTCGTCTAATTTTTCATTGGCTACAGCCAAAAACAATTCAACTAAATCTGATTTAATTCTTGGCATAACCACTTCGGTTTCCGGATCGCCCATTCGAACATTGTATTCAATCACCATTGGTTCGCCTTTCACATTGATTAAACCGATGAACACAAAACCTTTGTATTCAATTCCGTCTTTTTGAAGACCTTCGATTGTTGGTTTAACGATGCGTGTTTCGATTTTTTCCATCAACACAGCGTCTGCAAAAGGAACGGGCGAAACAGCTCCCATTCCGCCTGTATTCAATCCTGTATCGCCTTCTCCAATTCGTTTGTAATCTTTGGCTGTGGGAAGAATTTTATAATTTTTTCCATCGGTTAAAACGAAGCAACTCAATTCAATTCCATCTAAAAATTCTTCGATAACCACTTTTGAACTGGCATTTCCAAATTTTTGATGCACAAGCATATTTCGCAATTCGGTTTTTGCTTCTTCTAAATCATTTAAAATCACAACACCTTTTCCGGCCGCTAAACCATCTGCTTTTAGAACATACGGTGGCGACAACGTTTCTAAAAATTTACATCCTTTTTCAACTGTTGAAGCTGTAAAACTATCATAAGCTGCCGTTGGTATTTTATGTTTGATTAGAAATTCTTTAGCATATTCTTTACTTCCTTCCAATTTTGCTCCCTCTTTTGACGGACCAATCACCGGAATTGATTTTAAATCGTCATCATTTTTAAAAAAATCGAAAATGCCTGCTACGAGTGGATCTTCGGGTCCAACGACAACCATTTCAACTTGTTCCTCTAAAACAAACTTTTTAATCGATTCAAAATCGGTTGGTTGCATTAAAACATTCGTCGCAATTGAAGCTGTTCCGGCATTTCCGGGAGCTACAAATAGTTTGGAGCATTTTGAACTTTGAAGCATTTTCCAAGCCAACGCATGTTCGCGACCGCCTGAACCAAGAAGTAAAATTGTCATGTTGTGTTGTTGTTTGAGCTGAACTAATTCAGTTTTAGTTTTGCAAAAATAACTCGTTTTGAACAGAAGTTAAAACGAAGTGGCAAAAAAAGTGTTCGTTTTTGGTTTTCGGTTGATGGTTTTGTTATTTTTGATTTTTTAATTGAAATTTAAAAATGATTTTTAAAAATTTATTTGTTAAAACTGTTGTTAGCTTAGGTGATAAACTTTTGGGAGCAAATTATCTATCATCTTTGCATAAGTGGAATAAATATGACCGGTTGTCTGAATCACAATTAGAAAAAATTCAAGAAGAAAATTTAAAAAAAATACTTCCTCACGCTTGTAGCACTGTTCCGTATTATCAAAAATGTTTTTTAAATAAGGATCTTTCCGAACTAAGATTGACAGACTTTCCGCAATTAACTAAAGAATTGTTAAGGGAGCAAAAAGAAAATTTAATTTCTACTAAATATAATGTTTCCGATTTACAGAAGAACTATAGTAGCGGAAGTAGCGGGGTTCAATCCTTTAGCTATAATGAGAAAAAAAGTCGTTTTTTTTTACAAGGAATTCAGAGCCATTGGTATCTATGGTCAGGATATAGAATTGGAGATTCTACTATGCAATTTGGTATGTCTCCAAAAAGGGTTTTCCCAAAAAACTTAAAAGACTTATTTTACAATATTCATTATGTAAATAGTTTTAGCTTATCTAAACCGGATCATTTGCATCTTATTAAACTATTGAAAAAGAAAAAAATCGATTACTTAATTGGATATCCTTCTGCGATAAATCAATTAGCTCAAACTTTAATCGATACTAAAAATTCGCATCCAATTAAAGGAATCGTTTCTCTGGGCGATAAACTATTTCCTCATTTTATAACTAATTTTAAAAAAGCTTTTGATTCACCCAAAATTATTGATACTTACGGATGTGCAGAAGGCTTATTGATGGCGTGCACAAATGATTTGGATTATTATTATATAATGAGCCCTCATGTTTGTATTGAAATTGTAGATGATCAAGGAAATAACGTTAAGGATGGTGAAATGGGACACGTTTTAGTCACTTCCCTTACAAATTTTGCTATGCCAATGATTCGTTATAAACTTGGTGACTTGGCTATAAAACTACCTAAAGAAAAATATCCTATTAACAGAAAGTATAATTATCCTTTATTAGAAAAAATTGTTGGAAGAGAAACAGATATTGTTAAAACATCAAACGGGAAAACCTTAATTGTTCATAGTTTTACGGGAATTGTTGAATATTTTCCCGAAATCAAACAATTCAAAATTACACAAAACTCTTTGGAAAAAATTGAATTTGAATATATTACCGATTCAAATTTTAATTTTTCAGATGAAATTTTAAAAAAGATTGAAACAAAAATCAATCTTCTCACCGAAAACAGCCTAGATATTGAATTTAAAAAAGTGGCTTTCATAAAAGCAAGCCCATCAGGAAAACCTCAAATAATTGAATCGAATTTAAAGCAAAAATCTTAATTTCGATATTTAAGAAAACCCCTGTACATCCAATGCCACATATAATATATCGATTGTAAAACCGAAAGTTTTTCTACTTCTCTATAAAACTGCCACTGGTATTTGATTAAATGCGATTTTTTTCTGGAAAGGGAATTCTTCCTGATTCGATAAATTGCTTTTGGGGCTTGAATTCCATAAGCAAAAGGAATTTCTTTTAAATATTTGAGCCACAAACCCATATCTTGTCTTTTATGAATGATGGGCATAAATTTTTTCCCAACCACTTCAACATCTAAAAAAGCGGTTAAACAACTAATTGAGTTTGTTTTTAAAATATCGGTATAGGTGACTTTTTGTGGAACTAAAAAATCAGAATATACAAACTCCAATTGTTCATTAGAACGTCTATAGGATGAAAAAACAAAAGGTATTCCTGTTTTTTGAATGGTTTTAATGCTGTTTTCTATAAAATCGGTAAACCAAATGTCATCTGCATCTAAAAAAGTTAGGTATTTTCCTTTTGCTATTTCAATGCCTTTATTTCTAGTGATTGCTGGACCCACATTTTGAATTTGTTCAATGAAATGAATTCTATGCTCTGTTTCTTGAATTCTTTTTACAACGGCTATCGTTTCATCGGAAGAACCGTCGTCAACAATAATCATTTCCCAGTTAGAATAGGTCTGATTTTGAACAGACTGAATGGTTTCTGCAATAAATTTCGCAGAATTATATGTTGGAGTTATTATGGATACCAACTCATTCATTAATATGCCTTTTCTTCTCCTTTAAAAATATTAACCACAGTTTGAATAATAATTTTTACATCTAACACAAACGACCAATTTTCGATATAAAAAACATCAAATTTAATGCGATTAATCATGTCTTCATCGGTTTCAATTTCGCCTCTAAAACCTTTCACTTGGGCTAATCCAGTAATTCCCGGTTTCACGTAATGGCGAACCATATATTTTTTTACTTTGTTGCCATAGGCTTTGTTTTGTGACCAAAGATGTGGTCTTGGGCCAACTACTGACATATCACCAACCAAAACATTAAAAAATTGTGGCATTTCGTCTAAGCTGGTTTTTCTTAAAAAACGTCCGATTTTAGTCACTCTTGGATCGTTTTTAGAAGCTTCTCTTTCTGTGGTATGATTAATTTGCATGGATCTGAATTTATAACAGAAAAATTCCTCTTCATCTAAACCGGGTCTTCCTTGTTTAAAGAAAACCGGTCCTTTTGATTCTAATTTGATCAAAATTGCAAGTATTGGCATTAACCATGACAGTAAAAAAACAATAACAAAAAGTGAAAACAGTATATCAAATGCTCTTTTAAACGCTTTGGTTGCTGGCTCATGCAACAAGGTTCGTTGCAATGAAAGAACCGGAAACATTTCGTAGTAATCTATTTTTAAATTTTTAGAAAAAATTTGTTTTGTATCAGGAATAAATTTGATGGTTTTGTTGTTTTCATCTGCAAATTCAACTAAATCTTTTAATTGTTCATTTGTTATTTCGTTTAATGAACAATAAATTTCATCTATTTTGTTTTCAATTACATAATTTTTAATGTCTGTAACTTTTCCTTTAATTTGCTCATTTACCTTTTTATCAGAAAAATATCCAAAAAAGCGGTATCCATAATCATTTCTCTTTTCAAAAAGTTCTTTTAGGTTTTTAGCTTCTTGGGTATAACCTATAATGATTGCATTTCTAAAATTACTTCCTGTAATAATTCTATATTTTTTGAGATAATAGAAAAGAAAATATTTTAATAAAACAATTAGAATGAAGCTAATTGTCATGAAAATTGCAATCGCTTTTCCGCTAAAAACAGATTCTTTAGCAAATGGAAAATAAGCAATTACAACCAACAAAAAAACGATGGATTGCTTTAATATTTTAGATAAAATTTCAACTGGTGTTGTGAATCGATAGACTTCATAAAATTCAATAAAAAAAGCGATTATAGACCAACTTATAATTAGGTACAATCCAAAGTAAATGTCATTAACATTTAACTCGTCAAAAAAAAAGACAGATAGTAATACTAAGACCAATAAGTCTAAAAAAACACTTATTGGTCTAATGAATTTTGAATATCTTCCTTTTTGAGGTGCTACCATTTTTTAATGAATGAATCCTGAGAAGTCTTTGTGTTCTTCTTTTAAAAGTTCATCTGTAGAAAGTGTTTTAAAATAATCATAGGTTATTTTCATCCCCTCTGATCTTGAAACTTTTGGTTCCCAACCTAATAATTCTTTTGCTTTTGTAATATCCGGTTGTCTTTGTAGCGGATCGTTTATAGGTAATGGATGGTAAACTACTTTTTGAGTAGTTCCGGTAAGTTTTATAATTTCTTCGGCAAAATCTTTGATGGTTATTTCGTCTGGATTACCAATGTTTACCGGTAAATTATAGTCTGATAAAAGTAATCTGTAAATTCCTTCCACTTGATCGTCTACATAGCAGAAAGAGCGTGTTTGCATTCCGTCGCCAAAAATAGTTAGGTCTTCTCCGCGTAACGCTTGACCGATAAATGCGGGAATTACGCGTCCATCATTTAATCGCATTCGCGGACCATATGTATTAAAAATTCGAACAATTCTAGTTTCTAAACCATGAAAAGTGTGGTAGGCCATGGTAATTGATTCTTGAAAACGTTTTGCTTCATCATAAACCCCACGTGGCCCAATGGTGTTTACATTGCCGTAATATTCCTCTGTTTGTGGATGAACCAGAGGATCTCCATAAATTTCAGATGTAGAAGCAATTAAAATTCGAGCTTTTTTTACTCTAGCCAATCCCAACAAATTATGGGTTCCTAATGAACCTACTTTTAGGGTTTGAATAGGAATTTTTAAATAATCAATTGGACTGGCAGGCGATGCAAAATGAAGAATATAATCTAATTTCCCTGGAACAAATACAAATTTTGTAACATCGTGGTGATAGAATTCGAAGTTCTTCTCTTTAAATAAATGTTGAATGTTTTTTAAATCTCCGGTGATTAGATTATCCATTCCGATAACATAATATCCTTCTGCAATAAATCGATCACAAAGATGCGAGCCTAAAAACCCGGCTGCTCCAGTTATAAGTATTCTTTTCATATTTTAATTTTTATTAGGGGCAAAAAAATCTTTTGCATTAAAAAGACAGTAAAGCAAACTAAAAAACATAACGCCTCGTTGTCTCCATAAAAAAGATTCTGTCAAAAATAAACTTATCATCAGAATTGCGAAAGCAATTTGCACAAAATCTTTGTTTTTTGTTGCATTTTTTAAATTTAAAACGAGTAAAACTATTAAAATCAAAAAACCAAAGAAGCCAAGTTCAGCAAAATTTTGAATATATTGGTTATGAAAGTTTTTGTTTTGATAGCCTTCTTGACTTTCATTTCCTCTAAAAACATCATATTGAATAGCTTTTTCTTCTAGTTTTTTATAGGATGCATTTAAGCCATAGCCTGTCCAAAAAACATTTTCCTCCTGAAATAGTTCAAAAAACATTCTGGCTTGATATACTCTAAAAGCTGTTCCGGGGAAAAAGTCGTTGGGGGAGAATTTTTCGTTGGTCCAAGCTTCTTTAATACTTAATACGTTTACACCTTCTAAACTTTTATCTAAATCTAAAACGGTGTGGCTAATGCTTTTTTCTGTATTTGATTGAAATTCTGCTTTAAACCTATCTTTAATTTTTCCTATAAATAAAAATGAACCGAGAATTAAACCAAGAACGATTAGATTTCGCATTCTCATTTTATGTCCGCTTTTTGAAAAAAAGAAAAACTCTATTAATATTAAAACAATAAAAACAATAATGATGTTTTTGGAAGACAAAAGAAAGATGAATACAAAAAGCAATAAAGTAATAATTGTATCTACTTTAGATTTGATTTCTTTTGTAAAAAAGTAAAAAAAGGCAATGGAAACATACACCGAAACGTGAATAGCGTTTACTTCTTTAGTCACTAATTCATGATAAAAAAACACATTTGTATCGCTAGACAATAAAAATCTCACAATAGCCTTGATTAAATAAAAAACCACATAAATTACCATGGCATAACTGTAGTATTTTATGATTTTTTGCCGTTGTTCTTTTGAAAACGGCCTCATAATCATAAAACATAGTGGAATTAGTAACAATCCAATTTCTTTGGGAATGGCTTTTAGGGTTGCCTTAGCATCAATACTCCAGAAATAAGAGATTATCATCAGCAGAAAAAGTGCAATAACCAATAAAAGTGAGTACTGAAATTTAAACGTTTTGAACTTATAAAGAACAGAAAAGAGAAATATACTTAAACAAACATTATTTATTCCTAATGGCATTGGAATGGTACAGAGTAAAAGCAAAAAAGGAATAAATGAAAAATGTTCTTTATTTTCCTGTTTTAGATCGTGCCATACATTGCTCAAAAAGACTGAGGTATTCTCCATTTATTTTATCCCAATTAAATTCGTTTACAATGGCTTCAAAGTTGTTTTGAATAAATTGCAAGTTATCATTTTTTTTGATAGTGAGCAGTAAATTTTTTACCTCTTCGGCATTAGCGAAATAATAGCCGTTTTGTTTGATTATTCCTTTGTTAAAATCATTGTTGTGAGCTAAAATCAGTGCTTTGGAAGCCATTGCTTCGAGCAAAGATGGGTTTGTTCCGCCAACAGAATGACCGTGAAAATAAAGTTTTGAAAAATAGCGTAGATTGTTAAGATGTTCTAAGTTGTAAATTGCTCCCATAAACCGTATAGAAGCATGATTTTGGTATCTATTCTTTAAGTATTCTCCGTATTTGGTATTGTGATTTCCTACAACTAAGATTGGAGTTGAATCATTGCTTTTTACTACACCGTCTAACACCATTTCTAAATTATTTTCGGGTTCAAACCGAGCCATAATCATGTTGAAATTTTCTTTTTTAACTTGATATTGTTCTAAAATTGCTTCGTTTGGATTGTTAAACGGATGGGCTCCATAAGCAATATAGGTAGAATCTTTTTTGTATCTTTTTTTCAAAAAAGTTTGAATTCCCAATGAATCAGAAATCAAATAGTCACTACTAATTGCTGCGAGTCGTTCTGCAAAACGCAGAAATTGTTGCACTGGACGACTGTATTTAGAACGTTTCCATTCGATACCATCCATATTGGTAATGATGATTGGCTTTTTTGGAAGAAGAAAATACCAAATAGAATTACTGGTGTAGCCCAATTGTAAAATAATGTCAAAATCTCTTTTACGAGAATCTTTTATGCAATTATAATCGTAAATAAACTGACCAAAAGTACCGTATTTGTATTCAGGATCGTGTTGGTGAATGATGTTTACACCATGAAATGTTTCTTCTTGAAATTTATGATTGTGCGAGTTATAGCAATATACCTCGTGCCCTTTTTGAACCAGATATACTGAAAAAAATTCTGCAAATTGTTCAAATCCTCCGTAGTAGTTTGGTATTCCTCGGGTGCCGAGTATAGCTATTTTCATTTATAAAAAAATTTCCAACGGCAAAAATAGATAAAATTGGGAGTTTCTCTTTACTTTTTGATGTTTATATATAATTTTCTACTATTGTTATAAAGAATAATGATTTTTGTCATGTTCTTATATAAACATAAATCCCTATTTTTGCTACTAATTAAAAAATGCTATCCATGATTAATTTTGAACAACTTGAAAAAAACTTAGATGCTCTCCGCATTCAATATCTTGCAGCACAACCTTTTCCTCATCTTATCATAGATGATTTTTGTGATGAGAATAAACTAGACAAAGCTTATGCTTCGGTTCCTGAGTTGAATAATAAAAGTAGAGACTATTCGTTTGCCAACAATAAGTTTGAAAAATCAAATTACAAGGAAATTTGTCCAGAATTTTTGGAACTTTATAACGATCTATCTTCCGAGAGGTTTAATAAAATATTAGCTTTTATCACGGCAAAAAAAACATTTGTTGATCCTAAAAATTTTGGTGGAGGATTACATCAAGGAAAGAAAAATAGTTTTTTAGATATGCATCTTGATTTTAATTATCATCCTATCAACAAAAACTGGTACCGTGAACTTAACTTGCTATTATACTTAAATAAAGATTGGAAACCAGAATACAAAGGTCATTTAAAAATTAAAGATTTACGAACTAACGAAGAGGCTGAATTAGAAGTTCCATTCAATAGACTTATTATTCAACAATGTGGTCCTTATACCTTGCATGGCTATGATATGACTAATTTTCCTGATGGAAGATTTAGAACATCAATTGCTACATACGCTTATCAAATTCATGAACGCTTTATTGAAACACCAAGAACGACTGACTGGTTTCCAAAAGAAGATGCTTCTGCATTTAAAAAACTGTTTGCTAAAAATTATAATCTTTTAGTAAAAACAAAAAATAAGTTTTTTGGAAGTGCTACGGCAAAGAATCAATAGTTTTTTCGATGAAAAATGTTTTAATTATCAATCAATCTGCTGAGTTATATGGTGCAGACAAAGCTCTTTTAGAATTACTTGAAAATTATCCAAAGGAATATAATCCTATAGTAGTGTTACATGAAAATGGCCCTCTAATGGAAATTCTCAAAGAAATGAACATACAAGTAATTCATACGTCTGTCATAAAAGTAAAAAGAGGTATTCTTAAACCAATTTTTTTTCTAAAACTTCCATTTGAAACGATTTTTTCAATCTATAAAATTAAAAAAGAATTAAAAGGTAAAAAGATTGCTTTTGTTCATTCTAATGCGATTTCTGTATTTATCGGAGCCTTTTTCTCATTTCTTTTAAACAAAAAGCATCTATGGCATGTTCATGAAATAATTGTGCATCCAAAAATTTTGGCTAAATGGTATCCTAAAATAGTTTGTTTTTTTTCGGATAGAATCATTTTTAATTCAAAGGCTACTTTTGAACAGTTTCACAAATATAAAAAAAACATTGACTATAAGTCATCAATTATTCATAATGGTCAAAATAGGAATTTATCGTTTTCAACAGATGAACAAAAGAAAAATTTAAGGCTAAATGAATTTAAAATTAAAAACAATTCAACTATTGTCATTGGTCTTGTTGGAAGAATTAGCAGATTAAAAGGACAACAAGTGTTGTTGAAATCATTTTTTGAATTATCAAAAAAACACTCAAATATTCATTTGGTGTATATTGGCTCTACACCCACAGGACAAGAACACTATTTGGAAAAATTAGAAGCTAAAATTTTTGATTATAAACTAGATAATCAGGTTACTATTTTGGACTTTAAAAAAGAAATTTGGAAATATTATGATGCCCTAGATATTGTTGTTGTGCCTTCCAAAGAACCTGAATCATTTGGTTTGGTTGCCACCGAGGCAATGCTTTCTAAAAAACCAGTTGTGGCATCAAACTTAGGCGGGTTAAAAGAGATTGTTGTGCATGAAGAAACCGGCTACTTGTTTGATGCAAATAATTCAGAAGAACTTAGTATATTTCTTGAAAAATTGATAGAGAGCCCTAATTTAATTTCTAGTTATGGAGAGAATGGATACAAAAGAGTGATAAAGGAATTTTCGACTGAAAAATATACTAGCCTTATTAAAAAACAATACGAAATGATGTTGTAGAAAATTATAGATCTAATTTTTTTTGTATTTCTTCCCTGTAAGCAATTAAATAGCCAATTATTATTGCTTTATTATCTACTTTAAAATAAAGTCCCATAAAAACCCAATTTGATAGAATTAGAAAAACTGCAGTTCCTAACAGCAAGTTATTTAGTTTCACAATTTCCGGGTAATTTAATTTATTTTTTCTTTGTAAATAGAAAAGAAAAATTAACATCAAAAAAACGCCTACTAAACCTGATTTTAACAAAATAGTCATATAAGAATTATGAAGTGTAGGAACGTATCTAATATACTCTCCATCATTTGTCCACATTTCTCTACCTATATCAATAAAGGAACCCAATCCTTTGCCAAACCATATTGCTCTTTGTCCTTCATAAGTAACTTGTCTTACAGTAATAATATTTTCAAAAGATCTATAATTGTCATTAAATTCTTTCCAATCGTTTTGATTAATTTTTGTTTTAAAAGGTTCAATTGGAGCAATTTTTACTTTATATAAAAAAGATTCTAAACCTCTACTATTTCTTCTTGGATTACTATGATAAATAGCTGCATAACTAAGAATTATTACAAATGAAAATGCAGTTAATATTCTAAAACTTTTAAGTGTTAGTTTAAAATAGCCCAACAGAGAAAAACATAAAATAGCTAATTGAATAAAATTTGTTCTTGCAAAATATACTAAAACAGAAAGTCCTATTATAGAGATAAAATATAATTTTCTTTTTTTGGATAATTCCACGTTTAACTTATTTGAAAACAATAGAATTACTAATCCATAAACCTCAAAATCACTAAAATAACCTCCGTAGGTTCTTATATTATTAACTGAAGAAATATTGAAAACAAAAAAACTAACAAAAAGTATTATGAAGTGAATAATTGCTAACACAAGACTTCCATAAACAATCATTAAAAAAGGATTGACTGTTTTGATCCTTTTTAATAGTTGATAACCAATTAAAAGTCCTAAAATTGGCTTAAATAAATACGTGAAATCGCGTATGATTTTGTAATCCGAATAATCATAATAAAGCGTTGATACAAATGCGATAAAAACTATGATTAATTTTATAAAAACTAGCCTTAATATACCAACAGAATATCTAAATTGTATCGTTAATAAAGCTGAAATGCTCCATGTTGCAAATGTTAATTCAAAATTATTAAAAGTTGGTATAACAACATTTATTATAAATAAAACTATAAAAAATATTTCAGATTTAATTATTTTCATGAATGTTATCTCACTTTTTTTAAGCTCGTCAAATATAAAACTATTAAAATTAATTCTGAAACAATTAAAGATACTATCACTCCAACAATTTCCAATTTAGGAGTTAATAAACACATCAACAAAATATTTAGCATAACTGTATAAATAACATATCTAACATAGTTTGTTCGTTTACCAATGATGAAATATAACATTTCTAATGCAAAAGTAATAGTGAAGATTAATGGGTAAATTAAAAAGAAATTTAACGTGTCTGAAAGTTCTCTGATAACGGAATCGTCAACTTTAAATATTTTCAATATTTCTTGAGAAAAAATATAAATTGAAATTATAAGAAATATAATTAGAATAAAATTATATAAATTAATTTTTTTCCAAAAAGACATTCCTTGATTAGAGTTTAATGCTAGTTTATAACTTAATTTTGGGTAAAAAAATCTGAAATAAACTTGAAGATAGGTTCTAATTGGCATAATAATTTGCTCAATAATTTTATAGTAACCCGCAACTTTGAAACCACTAAAATAACCAATTACAATTATTGGAGAATAATTTTTTAACGCAATAAAAAGTTGAGAAAAACAAAATGAAAAATCTTCTTTTAAGTAACTTTTAATATCATTTTTTGAAAAATCTAATAGGTTTACTTTAAAATATCTGATGATTTTTACGCTTCCAATAGTGTTGGGAATAATCAGGCCAAGGCCAAAAAAGAAGTTAACAAATACATAATCTTCAGCTTGTTTGATAAATAAAAATATAAAAACCAAATAGAGGGCTTTTGAGGAAACATTAATTAATGTAATCCAGTTATACTTTTCTAACCCTTGAAAAACCCATATTGGATTTAGTAATTGACTAATTAGTATGGTAAAGCCAAGTAATAAGGTATTTTGATTTTCTTTAAAATAGGGGATAAAAAAATAAGAAAGTGTGCTTAAAAAAATCACAATCAAAGTCAGAAAAATTTTTGATAAGAAAACTATTCTATAATAATCGCCAATTAACTTTTTATCATCTCGATTTATTGCAATGTACTTAACCCCTAAAATATCCGTTCCGTAGTCAATAAAAACTAATAAAAAAAAAGCAATCCCAAGCCCGACACCAATCTTTCCAAAATTTTCTTCGCCGCAAATTGAAATAATGTACGGAATAGCAATAAATGGTAAAATTAAATTAAAGAATTGCCCAATTCCATAAATTGAAAAATGTTGAAACTGTTTGTTATTTTTAATTGTTTGTATAATTTTCAAAATTCTTTGTTGGATTGTAAAAATACTATTTCTAAACAGGAGATAAAAATTTAAACCCCACTTTAATAAACTAAAAAAGCGGGGTTAAATATTATGTATGAAAAAAAATCAATTTACTATCTACTGATAAAGCTTAGGTAGCTCTTTAGCTTGTATAGCTTCAAGAGGATATAAAGAAGGGATTTGTCTAACACCATCTACGCTTAGTGCTTTAACTACTCCTGTTTTAGAATCAAAAGTACATTTTGTATCATCCGCTCTAAAGAAAACCCCCATTTCAAATCCTTTTATCTCTCTGCTGTTGGATCCATACTCAAAACTAATCGATTTTATAACAATATCTTGTTGTTCTGGATTCTTACCTAAGTCTAATCTTAATTGAGAAGGTTGAACTTTTTCTGGTAAAACAAAAACAATGTTTTGGTCGTTTTCATTTCCTTTTACTTCTTTCCAAATACCTTTTTCAAAATTTAATGACCCGTCTTCTGTATACAATAAACAAAAATCATCATTGTTTTTAACTACCACATTAATAGTTACTTTAAAAGTGTTGGCCACAACTTCTTGATTATTAACTTCATTTGTTTGGTTTTTTGGCTCATTTTTACAGCTTACTACAACCAAAACAAGGACAAGTAATAAAAATTTTAAATTCATTTTTTGTTTAATTAAAGTGTTTCAATATATTTACTAAATCTTGTGTAAAATAAATGATTAAATTAATAATACACAAATTTAATTTTATACCCTAATTCATAAAAATTTTTATGTTAAATTCACTGAACACTAAGGAAGAAAGTCTTATCAAATTATTTCTGTTTTCATTTTTTATTGCAATAATCACCTATGGTTTTGCTCTTACAAATTTTACATTAACTATAGATAATGAGATTCCAATTTTTCCAGATTATGGATTAGATTTAGGAAGATGGGGGCAAAACTTAATTAGGTATCATTTGTTTAAAGGACACTTGCAGTATTTTTCACTTTTACTAAGTCTTTTTTTGTTCTGTGTAGCTGCGACAAGGCTAACAAATTTATTAAAATTTCAAGGTCTGTCTGCCTATATTTTTTGTGCCTTGTTTATATCATTCCCTCAAATAGCTTATCAAGTGGTTTTTGGCATGATGGCTGATATTGCTGCTTTAGGAGTGCTTTTATCTGTTTTAAGTGTAGAACTTTTTTTGAAAAGTCATGATGAAAAATCCATTACAAAAAAATCATTTCAATTATTATCTGTAGCATTAATTTTAATGTTTACACTTTCATTGTATCAGGCCTTTATTTTTGTGCCTGCTGTTATTTATGCGATTTTATTTTTTCAAAACACTTTTAAAGAATCTTTTAGACTAAGAGATGAGTTAAAAAACATAATGCTTTTTGTTGGTGTTCTTGTTAGCTCATTGATTTTTTATTACATTTCTGTAAAAATTATTTGTCCCCCTATCGAAGGAAGTGGATATCTTTCTTCTTTTGTTTCTGGTGAATCTGATAATCATTTTTTAAATTTTTGTTCTATATGGTTAAAAAATCTTGTTGGTAGTTTTTATTATGGCGGAAAAACATTCTTTTTAGTTTCTTTATCTAGCCTTTTTCTGATTGTTCGCTTTGTTTTAGACAAGAAACATACTTTTCTTCGCATTATATCTCTTTTTTCTATTTTGTTGATACCATTTTTAATGTCATCTATTATTACAAATGGGTATCATCCTCCTCGTTTATATTTAACCTCCAGTCTTGTTTTTGCTTTTATAATTATTTTTACAATCAATTATTTCAAAATAAACAAGTTGTTATCAACAAAAATTATTTTGGTTATAGCTGTCTTTACAAACGTTTACTTTGTTACAAATCTATTCTATTCCGCAAATAAGATATATAAGCAGGATAAAAATATAGCGGAAAAAATTGATGCTGTAATTCAATCTAAATATCCTGATTTTTTTACAACTGAAAAAGTTATATATTTCTATGGTTATTTTCCTTATGAATACCACGAAAAATTTAGATTAAAGAATTCTGAAATTTTTGGAGGCTCTATATTTGTATGGGATAACGGTAATAATTATAGAATTGTAAATTTCTTTAAAGGTGCAGACGTTGCAGATTATAAAATGATTGACTCTAAAGAAAAATTTGATCAATTTAAAGACTCAATCAACACCATGCCTATTTGGCCCAACCATGAGTCTATTAAAATGTTTAACGATGTGGTGGTGGTAAAACTCGGAAATCAAAAAGGTTTGCCTCTTTACTTCGAATAACTCCAAGGAATTGAATTTATAAGTTAGATTTAACCAAAACATCAATTACTTTATCAAAGTTTAGTTCATAAAAAAGTGGTAGTCTTACTAAAGTATCTGTGAATCTATCTGTTTCTAACAATGGTTTTCCATTATATTTTAAGGAATAAAATGGACTTTTGTGAAGACTAATGTAATGAAAAACTGCTAAAATTTCTTTTTCTTTAAGGTGCTCTATTAGTTTTGTTCTCTGATTCAAATCTTTGCAAATTAGATAAAACATATGTGCATTGTTTGTTGCATAATTGGGTGTTCTTGGTAATTCTATTTGATTTTCTAATGCCCAATCTTTTAATTTTGAATAATAATTTTCCCAATGTGATTTTCTGACAGATTGAATTTTTTCCAAATTTTCAAGCTGAGCCCAAAGAAAAGCGGCAATAATTTCGGAGGGTAAAAATGAGCTCCCAATGTCAACCCAACCGTATTTATCGACTTCACCTCTAAAAAAAGCAGAACGGTTGGTTCCTTTTTCCCAGATAATTTCTGCACGTTCTACAAATTGCTCGTCATTAATGGCCAACAATCCTCCTTCGCCTGAAATAATATTTTTTGTTTCATGAAATGAAAATGCAGCTAAATGCCCAATGGAGCCCAATGCTTTTTTTACTCCATCTTTTCCGGTATAATAACTATCAACAGCCTGAGCGGCATCTTCAATCACAAAAAGATTGTATTTTTTAGCCAATGCCATAATGGCGTCCATTTCGCAAGCAACTCCCGCATAATGAACAGGAACAATCGCTTTTGTTTTGGATGTAATCAATGCTTCAAGTTTGGATTCATCTAAATTTGGATGATCTTTTCGGCTATCGACAAAAACAATCTTTGCTCCTCTTAACACAAAGGCATTGGCAGTGGAAACAAAGGTATACGATGGCATAATCACTTCATCACCTTCTTTGATGTTGATTAAAATGGCCGCCATTTCGAGAGCATCGGTGCAAGAAGTTGTGAGTAATGCTTTTTTTATTCCATAATTTGATTCAAAGAAATGTTGGCACTTTTTGGTAAAAATTCCATTTCCTGAAATTTTTCCTGATTTTACGGCTTCTTCGATGTATTTTGTTTCGTTACCGGTTAGGTAAGGTTTGTTAAATGGAATCATTTTCTCCAGTAATGGCTTATGTTAGTTGTTTCAAATTTTTTATATCCAAGCTTTTCATAAAATCCACAAGCTTGATAATTTTCTTCTTGTGTGGGAATTCTCAATTCGTAAATTCCTTTTTTTATTAATTCATTTTCAACTTTACAAAGTAATTGCTTTCCAATTCCAATTCCTTGAAATTCTTTAGAAACGGCAATTAAACCAATTGTAGCATAATCATCAACGACTTTATAACTTACAAATCCCGCTATTATTGTTTCATGTAAATTGACGAAAACTTCATCAGCAAATGATTTATTTATCGAATTTTTTACCCACAATTCGTATAATTCTTCAAATTTTCTGTTTTCAATTCTGTTATCCAGTTTAAATCGGCTATGATTTCCGCTTTCAAAAGCCAATTGATTAAGTTCCTTTATGGAATAATTTGTCTCAGAAAGTTCTATAACTTGACTATCAATTGGATTGAGATTTACTAAATTTTTAAAATAAACAACTTTGGTTTCACTATGTGTTTTTTCAAAACCGTTCAATTCAATTGTTGTTTTTTCAGTCGATTTAACATAAACTAAATCAAAATCACCAAGTTCTATTTTGTTTGAAGAATTAATAACAATTTCTCCAACCTCCAAATTAAAAAAATCAGAATCCCATTCCAGTCTATTTATCTTTGTCATTTTCAACAGTGTTAACCTTTCTTTCAATGATATAGATTGGTCTGTTTTTAACTCCTTCAAATATTTTCCCTACATATAGACCTATAACTCCTAAAGTAATTAATATACAGCCACTTAAAAACCATATACTTGTTATTAAACTGGCATATCCTGAAACTGAAACATCTCCTGATATTTTACTGTAAATAGCGTAGGCAGCCATCAGAAAAGAAATAAATGCGATAGACATTCCTAGTTTTATGATGAGTCTAAGCGGTTTATCGCTAAAGGCTAAAATAATATCTAATGCTAAATTGAGCATCTTCTTTAGGTTATAATTAGACTCACCTTGTTGTCTTGATGCGTGTTGCACATCAACATAAGCCGTTTTAAAACCAACCCATTTTACCATTGTTGGAAAATAGCGAATGCTTTCTCTAAGATTGCAAACTTCTGTAATGACATTTTTTTTATAAACTCCAAAATTAGCCACCGTTTCATCCTGTTTTGATCCGGTTAAATAGCCTAGGGTTTTATAAAATAATTTTGAAAATAATTTTTTAAGAAACGAATCTTGTCGGTTAAATCTTCTGGCTAAAACAATGTCAAAACCTTCTTTTGCTTTTTCTAATAATGCTGGAATTTCTTCCGGTTTGTCTTGCAAATCACAATCCATTACCACAACATAATCTCCACTAATCTGATCTAAACCTGCAGTAATGGCATAATGTTGACCGAAATTTCTACTTAATTTAATTCCGATAATTTCAGGGTGAATTGCCGATAAACGTTCAATTTCTTTCCATGAATTATCCTGACTAAAATCATCCACAAGAATAATCTCAAGAGCAAAAACATCTGATGGAACAGCTTTTTTTATTCTTGTAATTAGCTCTTCTAAGTCTTTTTCAGCTCTATAAACCGGAGAAACTATAGATAATTTCAAAAGTTGATTTTTTTTTATATAAAAACTAATTTCTCAAAATCAAAACATCATGATTATAATAATCACTATTAATTCTATTGTGCTCCAAATGTATTTTATATTTTCCTTTTATCCAACAAATCAAAAAAATAAAGATTGGAAATATGTAGTAAAAATCCATTTAAAAAAAATTAACTATTTTTGCAAAATACCTACTAATATCTAACCACCCATGAAATTACAAAAAACGATCTTTTTCGTCTGTTTACTATTTTTGTTTTTTAGTGTAGAAGCCCAAAACATTGTTATCAACGAAATCATTACATCCAATTCAACCGTTAACACAGATGATGATGGAAGTTATGAAGATTGGGTAGAACTTTACAACAACGGAACAGAGAGCATTAACCTTTTAGGTTACGGATTATCAGATAATGACAATCTCTTTAAATGGGTTTTTCCTAATTATTCCATTCAACCCGGAGAACATTTGCTGGTTTGGTGTTCTAACAAAAACAGAACTAATCCCGATTTTCCTCTTCACACCAATTTTGCTATCAGTGCAGGGGGAGAAACGATTTCGCTAACTTTTCCTGACGGAACCATTGCAGATCAAGTTCCTGCAATCGTGATTCCTCAAAATTTTTCTTACGGCAGAGCTCCAAGTGGCTCATCAACTTTTTTGATTTTTCAGGAACCAACGCCTGGGACATTTAATCCTAGTGAAGGTGCTGCTGATGAATTGAGTGCACCTCAATTTTCGATAAATTCAGGGTTCTACAATGATAGTTTTACACTTACAATTTCTCATCCCGACCCAGAAGTTACTATACTTTATTCCCTCGACGGATCTGAACCTAAGGCAGAAAATTTAGGCGGAAAATCATATCTCTATAAAAATCAGTATGAAGAGTTTTCAGGACAAGAAACAGGCGAATTATTAGAAGAATCATTTTCAACCTTAAATTACAATGCTCCAATTGAAATTGTTGATCGCAGTGAATTACCCAACAAAATTGCCTCAATTTCTTCCACATTTCACCAAAATCCATTTTATATTCCAGACTTTCCTGTTTTTAAAGGAACCGTAGTTAGAGCAAAAGCCATAAAGGAGGGCACTCTTTCTAGTGAAACAATTACAAAAACCTATTTCATTTCTCCCGAAGAATCAAACCGATATACCATTCCTGTAGTTTCTATTAGCCTAGATGAAGAACATTTTTTTGATTATGAAAACGGAATTTATGTTGCCGGAAAAGATTTTGATGATTGGCGTTTAGAAAATCCAACAGTAGATGCTTTGTGGTCTAATGCAAACTATAAACGCAGCGGCGATGAAACAGAAAAAAAAGCCCACTTTAGCTTTTTTGAAAATGGAAATGAAATTATTAACCAAAACATTGGTGTAAGAATTCATGGTGGTTTTACAAGAATTTCTCCAAATAAATCGCTTCGCTTATATGCTCGTTCAGAATATGGTAGTAGCACTTTTAATCACACGTTTTTTGAAAATTCATCCTACTCAAGTTTCAAACGATTAATATTAAGAAACTCCGGTAATGATGTTTCATCCACTTATTTTAGAGATGCTTTTATACAAAGAACGGTTAATCACTTAAATTTTGACACACAAGCCTATCAACCAACAATTACATTTTTAAATGGGGAATATTGGGGAATTTTAAATATGAGAGAACGCTTTGACCGTCATTATTTTGAACGTGTTTACAACATTGCAGACGGCGATTTGGATTTCTTAGAATACAACGGCTTTTTGGTTCAAGAAGGCGATTATGAACATTATGCTGCTATGTTAGGGTTTATTGAAAATAACAATCTCAATCACGTTGCAAATTATAATTATGTTGCCACTCAAATGGATACGGAAAATTATACCGACCATTTTATTGCTAATATTTATGCTCGAAATACTGATTGGCCACACAATAATATTGAATTTTGGAGAAAAAGAACTGAACAATATGAACCCGATGCTCCTTATGGTCAAGATGGCAGATGGCGATGGGTTTTAAAAGATACAGATTTTGGTTTTGGCGGCGATGGTGGATCCCAATCTTATGAACATAATACCTTAGCATTTGCAACTTCAATAGATGGTGATGAAAATACAAATCCGGAATGGTCAACGTTGATTTTACGAAAATTACTAGAAAACACTGCTTTTAAAAACAATTTTATAAATCGTTTTGCAGATTTACTAAATACAACCTATTTACCCGAAAGAGTAATCGGTATTATTAATGAAATGAAAAGCGGTATAGAAGCAGAAATTCAAGAACACAGATTTCGTTGGAGCACGATTGGTTCTATGGAACAATGGCAATCAAACATCGATGTGATGATCGAATTTTCAAACGAAAGACCGGCACATCAACGCAATCATATTCTGGAAAAATTTGAAATTGAATCAACGTTAGGTGTTCAAATCAATGTTTCCGACGAAGATCACGGCTACATCAAAATAAACACCATCGAAATCCTACCAACAACTCCTGGTGTTCAAGAAAACCCATATCCATGGTTGGGAGTGTATTTTAAAAACATTCCAATTACATTAAAAGCAATTGCAAAACCAGGTTATGTTTTCAGTCATTGGTCGGGAGCCTCTGTTAGTCCTGAAGCAGAGATTACTATCTTCCCTAAATCAAATATTCAACTTACAGCTCATTTTATTCCAAGCGAAGAAGAAGAAATTGCTCCCATTTATTTTTGGGTAATGGATAATTCTGTTCCTAATGATACCGCTTTAACGGAGATTAATTCTTCATTTGAAATGGTAGAAGATGGTTTACTTCGTTTTGAATCGTGTTTAGAGGGATATCCTTTTGACAGTTCTCATCCAAATTGGCGAAAAGCTTCAATGGAACGTAGAAACAGCCCAACTGATTTGAATTATATTCCGGAAGCAAATAACGATCTTCCATTTGAATCTGCAAATATGAGAGGTTTACAAATCAAACAACCTTTTCAGCATAATGGAATGGAAAACCAGTTGATTTTTGAGTTTTCATCGTTTGGTTATAAAGATATTTTGCTTGGTTTTGCTGCCAAAGATGAAAATGCCGCCGATGCTATCTTGGTTGATTATTCTATTTTGGAAAACACTCCTGTTTGGACAACCGAAGGGTTAGCCACAACATCTTTTGGTTTGTTTAATGAATATCAATTGTATGAAGTTGATTTTTCTTCGATTGAAGCCGTAAACAATAATCCAAACTTAAAAATTCGTCTTCGTTTTGAAGGTGAAAACATGACACAAGACAATGGTGATCGAGTTACATTCAATAACTTTAGCATTAAAGGAGTTCCAGAAACTTTTGATATTGCAGATCCAATACCAGCTCTTCAATTCAATATTTATCCCAACCCGGTTTCAGAAGAATTGTATATTGTTCATGGATACAACGAAGTTGATTATAAACTATTTTCTGTAGATGGAAAATTGGTTCAAAACGGTCTTTTACAAGGATTAAAAATAAATGTTTCCAACCTTCAAAGCGGACTTTATATTCTTCAACTGGAAGTGGATGGAAAAAAAGAAATTAAAAAGATTGTAAAAAAGTAATAAAACTAATATCAAAGAAAAGTCCAATGAAAATTATAAATCATTGGACTTTTTTAGTTTTTTAAAAAAAGAAAATTATGTGTTTTTTAAACTTTCTCCCCAATGTTTAACCTCAATTCTAAATGCATTTTTTAGTTTGGTTTTATCCAAAACACTAAAAGCAGGACGTTTGGCTGGCGTTGGAAAACTGGTGGTTGGAATGGGCTCCAAATTGATTTTAACATTGTTAAATTCAAATATTTTCTTGGCAAAATCATACCAACTGCATTGGCCTTCGTTGGAGAAGTTGTAGATACCGAAAAGGTTGGAAGATGGAAGATGGAAGATGGAAGTGCTAATCTTTACCAAAACTTCAGCTAAATCCACTGCATGTGTAGGCGTTCCGATTTGATCGTTTACAACTGATAGTTTATCTCTTTCAGAAGCTAAACGAAGCATGGTTTTCATAAAATTGTTGCCAAACTGAGAATAAACCCAAGAGGTTCGAATGATAAAATGTTTATCAAACGTTTCCTGAATCGCTTTTTCTCCATCTAATTTGGTTTGACCATAAACGCCTGTTGGGTTTGGAGTATCTTCTTCTGTGTAAGGAGAATCCTTGGTTCCGTCGAACAGAAAATCAGTAGAAATATGAAGCAAAATAGTGTCAAATTTTTTACAAGCCTCAGCCAAATTTTTTGCTCCTACAACATTGATTAAATGTGCTTTTTCGGGTTCGCTTTCCGCTTTATCAACGGCTGTATAAGCAGCTGCATTAATGCAAAAATCGGGTTTATGTTGTTTAAAATTCTGTTCAACATTGTTTAAGTTAGTTATATCCAGGCTAGTTGAATCACAAAAAACAAATTGAATTTCAGGATGGTTTGGAGCTATGAATTGAAGAGCTTGCCCTAATTGCCCATTAGCACCCGTGACTAAAACTACCATGCTTTTTTTGCGTTTTCTAATGATGGTAAATTGGTGTCTTTTTCGGAAATAATCAATTTTTCTGTTTCAAAATTCCAATCAATTCCAATGGTTGAATCATTAAAAATGATTCCTCCTTCTGATTCTTTGTTATAAAAATTATCACATTTATAAAAAAAAGTGGCGGTTTCACTTAACACTAAAAACCCGTGTGCAAATCCTCTTGGCACAAAAAATTGTTTTTGGTTTTCGGCAGATAAAATGACTGCTTCATATTGTCCAAATGTTGCAGAACCTGGTCTGATATCAACAGCTACATCCAACACTTCGCCTTGTATTACACGAACCAATTTTGCTTGTGAAAATTCACCGGTTTGATAGTGTAAACCTCTCAACACTCCTCTGGAAGAAAAAGATTGATTATCCTGTACAAAATGTACTGATTGTTCTATGGCATTTTGAAAAGTTCGTTCATTAAAACTTTCCATAAAATAACCACGTTCGTCTTTAATTATTTTTGGTTCTATAACAAAGCAACCTTTGAGTTTGGTTTCTATAAATTTCATAGTGATATGTGTCGATTTGACAATTTGTCAATGTGTCAATTAAATTAATCCCATTAAATGCGTTCCGTAACCACTTTTTAGTAACGGTTCTGCTAAGCTTTTAAGTTGATTTGAATCTATAAATCCCATTTTGTATGCGGCTTCTTCGATTGCTCCAATTTTTAAACCTTGTCGTTCTTCAATCACTTGAACAAACTGTCCGGCTTGCATTAATGATTGAAATGTTCCGGTATCTAGCCAAGCCGTTCCTCTGTCTAAAATACTAACTTTTAAATTTCCGCGATTCAAATATTCTTTGTTTACGTCAGTTATTTCTAATTCTCCGCGATGACTTGGTTTTATATTGGCCGCAATTTCTAAGACACTATTATCATAAAAATAAATTCCCGGTACAGCATAATTTGATTTTGGGTGAGATGGTTTTTCTTCGATGGAAAGCACTTTGCCGCTCGCATCAAAATCAACCACACCATAACGTTCTGGATCGTGCACATGATAGGCATAAATGATTCCGCCATCTGGATTACTATTTGCTTGAAGTAGTTCGGCCAGACCGGTTCCGTAGAAAATATTATCGCCTAAAATTAGAGCCACTTTATCATTTCCAACAAATTCTTTTCCAATAATAAAAGCTTCTGCTAAACCATTAGGGTGCTCTTGAACGGCATATTCAAACCGACAGCCTAATTTACTTCCATCACCCAAAAGCTGACGAAATAAAGGTAAATCGTGCGGTGTTGATATGATTAGAATTTCATTAATTCCTGCCCACATTAATGTTGACAGTGGATAATAAATCATTGGTTTATCGTAAATTGGCATTAATTGTTTACTAACAGCTAATGTTAATGGATGTAATCTGGTGCCCGAACCTCCGGCTAATATAATTCCTTTCATTTTAATTGTCTATTAGTTCAATTTTTGATGTTTGTTTTTTATAAAAATTTATCATTGTAGAGATTAATAAAAATAGAGTTATAAAAATAAACGGAACTATAAATTTCATTTTGCCATTTGTTCCTTTAGTATTTTTATTATTTAAAATAACACTGATTTCTTTAATAACCTTTTCATATCTAATTAAAGTTAATCTAAAATGGGATTGCTCTTTCAACAAATTATCTTTTGTAATAATTACTTCATTTAATTGAGTATTCTCATTGAAATAAATCAATTTATCACTGTGGTTAGAATTCATTCTGTTTTTGAATTGATTCAAAAGTCCATCTATTTGACTTATTGTTGTATCATTAGCTTGCATTTTGATTTGAATATTATTTAAATATTCCTTTTTCATTTGCTTAAAATAATCGCTCTCATTTAAAAAATTCAAAATCGGCAGAACGGTTTCTTCCTCAGATGTTACCTTAGATGTTTTAAAAGTAATTAAATGAAATGGATAGTTCTTACTGGTTAATTCATTTTCCACCACTTTTTCAATGTTCCCATCTTCAGCTAATAATTTAATTAAGTCGAAATTTTCTTTGTTGTTTTCAATAAATTTATAAACATCAACAATTGGTTTTATTTCAATTTTACCAAACTTTTTTGCATTTTTGATTCCAATTTTTTTAAGAAAAACGGTGTCGCCCTCATTTACTTTGGATTGTACGAGATTTATTTGGGCATACAAATAATCTATACTTCCAAAGTTTGGAGAAACAATTACCTGATGGTCATAGGATTTTACTTTTTTATCTAAATAAAATCCGATTCCTGCCCCAACAATAAAAAGAACTATGAATAAGATAATGTTCTTCTTTACAAATAAAATAAAGCGAAAAAGTTTATTTAATAAGCTGTCATAAATTCCATTTACTTTATTTGCAATTTGTGCTAAGTCTATTTCCTGATTGTCTGAATTAATTGGTGAGTTAGAGCTCATATTTAGTTATTTAGAATTAAAAATTTGTTCTAATATTTTGATTGTAATCAAATAGGTTGGCTTTACACCGGTAGTTCCTAAACCTCCAGACGCCAATGTACTTCCGGTTTCCAATGGATTATCTGAAGCATAGTAGGCATAACGAACTTTTACATTTTCTGGTATGCTTTTTCTAATTTTCGATGCCGATTGAATGGCTTTTTGGTAATAAGCTCCTTCCATTTCAAGTCCAATTACACCCCAAGTTGATTCGTGGAAAAATTTCAATAAATTCTTATTTTGAAGCGATGTTCCTAAAACGGTAACCATTGGTCCGGCAAAAACAGGAATATCATTGCCATAAAACATATTGGGTGACAATTGATTTTCAAAAGGATAATTATCGCCTGTTCCTTCATTTATATGTGCAGATGGAATCATAATATCGCCTTTTCCTCCTTGAAGAATTCCGGCTTTTCCCATAATGGAAACGGATTCAACGTTCAAAAAGGTTTGACTATTATTTTCTTCTTTGTAAGCTTTCAATAATTCATCGATTGTTTCATATGCTTGCTCACCAAAAGCATAATCCATCACGATTAAAACAGGTTGTTGTTTGGCAATTTTTGCTTTTGGAAAAGCTGTTTTAGAAAAATCTATTTTTGCCGTATCAAAAACTTGCACATCAATATTGGTTCCCGAAGTGTCCAGTAGCGAAATCATTCCGTTTTTGAGAGCCACGTCTTCCACTTTTTTACGTAATTCATTGGCTCCTGACTTACTTAGTTCTTCATAAATAAAGAAATCCGGTTTGTCTTTGAATTTCGTTTTTAAAACAGTTGTAGCAAAAATTGAATTCATCACACTGTGCATATTGGCACTAATGATATGAATCGGTCGGTTTAATAATTCATTTTCTTTCAACACGTCTTTGATGCGAGTTGCCCAAAATTCACCGTGAATATGATGGCCAAGTCGTTCTCTCAGAATCGGACTAAAAGTGATGGTTCGTTTATTGTTATCCAGCACTTCTTCGATGGCAATTTTTCCTAACCAATAAATGATGTGTAAAAATCGATCCGGCTTTTCGGTTGTTCCAAAAGCATCATAAATATCTAGTACTTCCGAAAAACTTCTTCCCAACACATTAGAAGTGTGAGAAATAGCCTTTTCTTTATCAATTTGAGATAATTTTTTTCCTTGTAAAACGTAAAACTCCAATTTTTGCCAATCGCGTGTAACCTCATACAGATTTTCATCTAATAAAACGCGGTCTTTAATTTTATGCGATTCGATGAAAATAAAAGTCAAATGCGTTAAAATATCATAAATATCAGAACGTCCTCTGGTGATTTCCACATTCATTTGTTCTTCGTCAATACGATAACAATTTCGTCTTCTTTTAGGAGGAACAATCGCTTGAAAATGCGATTTAGAATAACCTTCGTCTGAAGTTAAATTGATGTAACGGCATTCTTCGATTCCAACAGGAAGTCGTTCGATAACGTATAATAATCCGTTTAATTCTACTTTTTCTTCGGCAATGGTTCCGTATATTTCCGGACGTAGTTGTAATAATGCTTCACGTAATGTTTCGCCCGAAACTCCCATAGGTTTATAGAAACCTCGGTTGAACAAGTGTCGCATGGTAATGTATAAACGCTCAATTGCCGAAGAAGATTCTTGTGCTCTTGAACGGGATATGTTTTTAATGTCTTTCATTTATTTCTATTTTCTAACCTGCAAAGGTAGGATATTTTATTTTTAGTTGGTTAACGTAAGGTTAATAGCTGGAGTTAACACTTTGTTATCCCAAATTTTGCCATCATTTGATTTGTGAATTTTATTTTTTATCCATTTTCCTCCATAATATCGAAAAGAAATTTCTGTTTCAGAATAATTAATTACCAACGAAGGTGCATAATTAATTCGTTCGTTTTTGCTTTTTGATTTATCTATTTTATATTCAAAAATGTATTTGTTTTCATCAATAATTAACCATTCGAGTCCAACAACGATGCCTTTCTCAGAAAATTTTATATTATTTTTAGAAACATCAATCGTGTTTTTTCTCATTCCTTTTTTTACTGAAACAATTAACTCTTCATGCAACAAATCATTTGAAGGAATCGAATCATTCATCTCATAAATTCTGATTTTAATTTTTGCCTCTTTTATTTCACTTTTAGAGAAAAAAGTTATTTGTTTGATGTATGGTGTTTCGATATACTTTTCTTGAAAAGGAAATAGTTTTCCATAAATCCAAGGTTTGTCTCCAGATAAATGAGTGTGCTGAATTTTTTTAGCATCACCTATTTCTAACTCCTTTGTTTTTTTGAGATTTTCAACAATAACTTCTTCTAATTGATAAATTTTAGGATGGAGTAAAACATTTTCTAATGATGAAATTGTTTTTGTTTCGTAACCCAAAGCAGAAAAAACGATGTTTTTGTTATCGTTTAAATCCAAGTTAAAAAATCCATTTTCATTAGAAGTTGTTCCAATGTTTTCATTTTCAACCCAAATGTTTACATACGGTATGGGTTTTCCTGTTAGGCTGTCTTTCACGGTGCCGGAAATTTGGGCGGTGAGGGTTGAAATGGTGAGTAAAAGAAAAAGTAGTAGTTTGGTTTTAATCATTCGTTGTTAATTTCTTTCAATTCCTTTTTTGCCCGCAAAGCGGGAGTTTCTTATTTCGGCTTCGCCATCTTGCAGAATGACAAAAAAGCACTTTATAAACTTTTTAATTTATTCGCAATGGCACGGTCATTACTCAATCGTGGCAATTTATTTTGTCCTCCTAATTTTCCAATGGATTTCATATAATCCTGAAAACCGTTTTGAGCTACTTTTGTAATGACTAATGTTCGCAAAACTTTACCCACAATCAAATCGTCATAATACGAATTTTGTTTTCGCATCGCATCATCAATTTTCAGAGCAAAATCTTCTAGATTATCGGGTTCATTTTCAAATTCTATAAACCATTCGTGATAGGGTAATCCTGATTCTGGTGTGATTTTCGGAGCAACCGTAAACTCGTTTACTCGGATTGACGAACCTTCCATTGCTTCTTTTAACGCATGTTCTACTTCCTTACCAATGACATGTTCTCCAAAAGCGGAAATAAAATGTTTGATTCTTCCGGAAACAATCACACGGTGCGGTTTAAGCGATGTAAATTGAACAGTATCACCAATATTATAAGCCCAAAGTCCGGCATTGGTAGAAATTATCAACGCATAATTCACACCTAATTCTACTTCGCCAATAGTATATCGTTTTGGATTTTCAGAAAAAAATTCATCTGTTTTTATAAATTCATAAAACATCCCGGCATTCAGCAAAAGCAACATTCCTTTTTCATTTTGCTTGTCTTGATAGGCAAAAAATCCTTCGGAAGCCGGAAACAATTCAACCGAATCAACTTTTCGTCCAATTAAATTTTCAAATTTGGCTCGATAAGGTTCAAAATTTACTCCGCCATAGACATACAAACTGAAATTTTTAAACAACTCGCCGACTTTTTTCCCGGACTTTTCCTGAAGTTTTTCAAAATACATTTGCACCCAAGCCGGAATTCCTGAAATAACGGTCATGTCTTCGTTGATTGTTTCTTCCGTAATGGCATTTACTTTGGTTTCCCAATCTTCAATGCAATTGGTTTCCCACGAAGGCATTCTGTTTTTGAGTAAATAGTTCGGAACATAATGTGCTACAATTCCTGAAAGTCGTCCTAATTTGATGCCGTTTTTTTCTTCCAAAATCGGACTTCCTTGCAAAAAAATCATTTTCCCTTTTACAAAATCGGCATTTCCGGTTTCATAAATATAACTCAACAAAGCATTTCTGGCGGCTTGAATGTGAAATGGAATAGATTCTTTGGTCAGCGGAATATATTTTGCTCCCGACGTTGTTCCTGAAGTTTTGGCAAAATAAACCGGTTTTCCTTTCCATAAAATATTTTCTTTTCCTTGAACGACCAAGTCAACATACTTGCGTAAGGCTTCATAATCGCGAACAGGAACATGTTTGGCAAAATCTTCAAACGTTTTAATTTGGTCAAAATGATGATCTTTTCCAAACTTTGTTTTGGAGGCTTCTTTTATCAAACTTTTAAAAACCTTTTGTTGAGTTTCTATAGGATTTGAAGACCATTTTTTGGTTTCTTTATTTACTTTTTTAGCTAAAAGTTTAGCGGCTAAAACTTTAATTCGCATAATTATTCAAAATCAATAAATTGGGTTGGATCGATGGTAAATCCATCTTTCCAAAGTTCAAAATGCAAGTGAATTCCGGTTGATTCTTTTCCGGTAGATCCGGCCAAACCAATTACTTCGCCGGTTCGCACCACATCGCCTTGGGTTTTGGTTAATATTGCTGCATGTTTATAAACTGATAAAATAGCATCACGGTGTTTGATGATTATCACGTTTCCGGTAGAAGGTGTCCAATCGGCAAAAACAACGGTTCCGTTGGCAACTGATTTAATTGGCGTGTCTTTTGGAACGGCTATATCAACAGCAAAATGTTTGTTTACAGCACTGTATTTTTCAGTAATATGTCCTCTAACCGGAGGAAATAGAACCAAATTTACTTTTGATTGGGCTTTTTCAAAAAGATTGTATTTGTCTTCCAAAGCTACTTGTTCTCGAAGTTTTAGTTCTTCTTCGGAAGGATTTAATTTATCTTTTGAAACATCAACCGTTTCCGGATTTAAAATTGAATCTTTATTGAACTTAGCATACTCTAAATCGCCGGTTAGAATTTTTTTTATTGATTGAATATAGAGTTCGTTTTTCTTTACTTCCAAGGCCAAAGAATCTGATTTTACAGCAAGAATAGTAGCATCTTTTTTCAATTTATTGGATGCATAACCCGGAATAAACTCCCGTAAAGGCGTAAAAGCAATAATATAGGTTGTGATAGAAATGATTAAAATCGCCGAAATGGTTACCACCACAAAAACATTCATCAAATTGAGTTTTAATGAAAAAATCTCTTCAAATGATTCTTCATTTAAAATAACCAAACGGTTTTTGGTGAATAATTGTTTTTTAAGTCGTTGTCTTTTTAGTCTTTTTGCAGACATGTTCTAAATTTATTATACAAATATAAGAATTAAAGCTTCTTTAAAAAGTGACAATTTTATTGTTTTACATAAAGACAATCCACTTTAACGTAGTTTTTAGTTAAGAATTGCTTATATTCTGAACAACTACATTATTTTATTTTTACATTTGTAGTCTCAATTTAGATATTATGAATGCATTAGCAATATTTTTAGGTTTCATTGGTCCTTGGCAAATAGGTTTAATCATTGTAGTAATTTTGCTTTTATTTGGTGGGAAAAAAATTCCGGAATTAATGAAAGGCTTAGGAAGCGGAATCAAGGAATTTAAAAATGCCGCCAAAGAAGACCAACCGGCAGACAAAAAAGAAGAAGAAGACAAAAAATAGTACGTTTTGTTTCATACATAAAATTCCAAATACGATCATTAAACGGATTAGTATTTGGAATTTTTTATGTAAAAAAAAGTCACCGAGAAAAATTCCCGATGACTTGACAAATATATATGAAGGTTAATTATTTTATTCTTCTTTTCTTGCTTCTTTTTTGGCTTTTGCTTCGGCTGCTTTTTTTGCCTCAGCCGCTTTTAGAGCTTCAGCTTCTTTTGCCGCTTGCTCAGTTTTTTTATCTTCTGCAGTTTTTTCCTTTGTTGTTGTGGTTACTTTTTCTGTTTTTTCATTTTTTTTTTCTTCTTTCTTTGTTTCCTGTGCAAAAACAAATACTCCAGACAATAGCATTACGCTTAGAATTAACTTTTTCATTTTTCTTGGTTTTAATAGTTTATGGTTGATTAATCCTAAACAATAAAAATGCCGAATAAAAAATAAAATATAATAGCTGTTGAAATGTAGAGAATGAATTATATTAATTGATTGACTTTCAGTTGTTTAATTTTATAAAATATGAAAAGTTGTCTTTTAGATTTAAAAAACAACTTTTATAAGAATGGGTAAAATAGTTGAAATCGGGAGATGGTTTGTATAAAAATTACACGTTTTAGTTATAGAATCATAGTTAATTGAATCCTTTTTCTCACTTCATCCACCTCAACCACTTTTACTTGAACATGTTGATGCAATTTCACGACTTCATTATTTTAGTAAAAAAATTTAAATATGTAGTATTAAATATTACTTCTAATTTTTTGAATTAAAGCTGAAATAAAAGCAAAGTATTGATCCTTTTCAGAAAACATTTTTTCAAAAGCATTAAATTTTTGTTCGTCAAAATTTTCCCCAATTAAATCCTCTAAAAAAAATAAAATTTTTTTTAACTCAATAGTTCTATTTTCAACCAAATCCTCTCTATTTAAACCCAATATCTTGATAGTAGTTTCTGCTCTTTGATTAGCCGGGAAAAGTAGAAAAGTTTGAGTCAAATCGTCGTATTCAAATTTAAAAAAATCTTGCGGATTCTCATCAACTGGATGAATAAAAGGCCCATCTTCATTTTCCAAAGGAAATTTATCTCCTTTATTCGCTTTTCCATTACAAATAGAACATGATAATAAAAAATTATTCCATTCAAAACATAGTTCAGGATATTTAGATTTAGGCTTGAAGTGTTCAATCTGACCGTAATCTACATGCGTGATACGACTTTCGCAAAAAGCACATTTTTTATTAAACATCTTCTTTAAAGCCGATTTAACGTCTGTGTGATTATAGCGTTTTTCAGCTTTACCTATTGCTTTTTTGTTTGCTAATGTATTAGATTGAGTATAAACTTCTTTTGCTAATAAATACTGTTCAGTCCAATTTAAAGAATTTTGAACTAAAACATTTGGCTTTGCTGTTCTAGTTACTTTTATCATTTTAAATATTTTTCAGCGAACTTCTTTAGTTTAATATCTAATTCAGATTCCTCCTTTTTTTGTCCGTAAACTTCTTGAACTAGCGGTGTTAATGATTCTAATTTTTCTAAATCAGATTTAGCTAGGTTTTTCTTGCCTTTTAATTTGATATAGTCATCAACAGCCTTTTGAGTTTCTTTAGATCTTGGGCTTTCAACCTCAAACAAATCAGATGTCAAAATTTGATCAATTCTCCAACCTGTAACACTCTCTGGATTATTATCTATAACAACTTTATCTCCATCTTTTCTACATACTACAATATTTGCATTTCTGTCTTGAGCTGCTTGAACAATTAATGGACTGTGAGCAGTAACAATAAATTGTGCCTTTGGAAAGTGGTGCGATAGTTTATTTATAACTGTTCTTTGCCATTTAGGATGTAAGTGTAAATCAATTTCATCAATCAAAATAATTACCGGTTGTTCTAATGGGTTGTCTTTTTCTGGATATTCTTCCATCATTTTTGATGCTATATCTACTAATAAAGCTGTTATGGTTTGATAACCAAAGCTTAAGTCTCTTAGATTAATCCAATCTTTAGTATTAATTTTAACTTCTAATGAAGATTTATCATTTAAATTTTTGACTTCTTTTATTCTTAAATCAAAAACATCAGGAAGAAAATCAATTAAAATATTTTTAATAATTTCTAATTGATTTACTAATTGATTTTTAATTTCAATATCGGAGGTTTGAACAGCTAAATACTTTTGCAAATACCATTCTTCCACATTTATTAATTCAACACTTTCATCAAATAGAGATGAAAGTTTATCTTGATTAAAGGAGTTACTTGAAAAGCTTGGGTTTTTACTCATCCGTCTAGAAGCACCATAAGAAAAAAGTAATAAGTTATTCAAATCTGCGTCAAAAGTCAATTCTTTTACATTAGATCCGTCCTTATCAGAGGTAATTGATATAAAATAATGTTTTTTAGTTCTATCATTATTTAATCTGTAGCGAACAAAACTCTTACTGTTATAAATTCCATTAGGATTAGTTATAATAGTTAAAGGTTGCTTTTGGCTGTAAAATTTTTGATTGTTCTTAAACTCATTTAATATAAATGAATTTGCAATCACTTTCAATAATGTTGTCTTACCTGATCCATTATCTCCAAGTATAATTGTCCAAGGTGAATACTTCCCCTTATTATCAGACAAATCTAACTTTTGAGCCTCCTTGAAACA
The DNA here is from genome assembly GCF_023195775.1 of Flavobacterium azooxidireducens. Taxonomy (NCBI): domain Bacteria; kingdom Pseudomonadati; phylum Bacteroidota; class Flavobacteriia; order Flavobacteriales; family Flavobacteriaceae; genus Flavobacterium; species Flavobacterium azooxidireducens. The sequence continues at coordinate 1,510,731 of NZ_CP096205.1, read as the reverse complement.
ACCTACGCTTCCCAAATCTAACGAAATGAAATACAAGTGACTTTCTCTATTTAAATTTTTAATTTCCATTATTATAACTCTATTTAACAAAAATACGAAAATTATATTACCATCGTCAACTGAATCCGTTTCCTCACTTCATCAACTTCAACAACTTTGACTTGAACATGTTGATGCAATTTCACGACTTCATTTACATCCGAAACAAAACCTTCTTTGAGTTGTGAAATGTGAACCAATCCACTTTCTTTTAATCCAATATCTACAAAGCAACCAAAAGCAGTAATGTTATTGACAATTCCGGGTAAAATCATACCGGTTCGTAAATCAGACATTTTTTTTACATTCGGGTCAAATTCAAAAACTTTAGCCGATTTTCTTGGATCTAATCCGGGTTTTTCGAGTTCTTTTAAGACGTCTTTTATTCCTAAAATTCCAATGGTTTGGTTGGTATAATTTTCGGGTTTGATTAGCGAAATTTTTTCCTTATTTCCAATTAAATCAGATAGCGAAATTTTTAAATCTTTCGCCATTTTTTCCACAATTGAATACGCTTCCGGATGCACCGCCGAATTATCCAACGGGTTTTTTCCGTTTTGAATACGAATAAAAGCAGCAGCTTGTTGATAGGCTTTTTCGCCCAATCGTGGTACTTTTTTCAACTGTTTCCGGTCTTCAAACGGTCCGTTTTCGGAACGAAAAGCCACAATGTTTTCAGCCATTTTTTCGCCAATTCCCGATACATAACTCAATAATGATTTACTGGCGGTATTCAAGTTAACACCCACCGAATTCACACATCGAACTACAACAGTGTCTAATTCTTCTTTTAATTTGGTTTGATCTACATCGTGTTGGTATTGACCAACGCCGATGGATTTAGCATCAATTTTTACCAATTCTGCCAACGGATCCGAAAGTCGTCTTCCAATAGAAACTGAACCTCGAACTGTGACATCATAATTTGGAAATTCATCTCGTGCAATTTTGGAAGCGGAATAAACAGATGCTCCGGCTTCAGAAACTACAAAAACCTGAATCGGCTTATCGAAAGCAATTTTTTTGATGAAAAATTCCGTTTCACGACTGGCTGTTCCGTTTCCGATTGAAATTGCTTCAATGTTATACGCATTAACCATCGAACGGATTTTTTTCATCGCCATTGCATTTTCATTTTGTGGTGGATGTGGATAAATGGTTTCGTTGTATAACAAATCTCCTTTTTCATCCAAACAAACCACTTTGCAACCCGAACGATAACCCGGATCAATGGCCAAAATTCGCTTTTCACCTAAAGGCGGTGCAAGTAGTAACTGACTCAAATTCTGAGCAAAAACGTCAATGGCTTTTGCATCG